>DAONEU010000015.1:0-27904 GCA_035403245.1 Bacteroidales bacterium
ACAAAATCTTCCGGTTTATACTCAAAACTGTATAGATATTCCAAGAAAATATCGGTTGGGACAAGCTCCCCTTTTTTCACTTCAAAACGGTTTTCCATCAAATAGCCCGGTGACACCATTTTTTCCGCGATCGCATCGGGATAGGTAACCATGAGCAATGATTGAGAAGAGGTGAGCAGTTTATCGATGATCTCAGAGCGTAATTTCAGATTGGTCACATCGGTCTCATTCCAATCGAAAAGCCTTGCAAAAGTAGCCGGTAAAAAGTGAACAGTTTTTTGAGACAGCTCGTTATCAGCATCTTGAAGCAGAATTTCCAAGTCGTGATAGAAGAATGCCGCTTGTTCTTTGTCAGGAAGGATAAACAGGTGTTTGTTTCCAAGACGCAAAAAGGAGTACGCTGCGAGGAGTGCCTGAGAGGATCCTTGCAGTCCGGAAAGTGTGATCTTGTTCTTTTGCTCAACCGCTTCAATAAAGGGGTCAAAGTCAGGATGTTTGAAGTACATTAGAGTGATTTGATTGAGACTGCAAAAATAAGGAATAATTAGCAAATTAGCAAATTAGCAAATGAAAAAATCCAGTCCTTTGGCCTAATATAGACAAGTAAGATCCAAAATAGCACACTGATGACACAGATTAAACAGATGACCACAGAATAACTACAACCTTATTATTCTGTAATTTGTTAAAAGAATACGTTTTTTTTATTAATAAGCCACGAATACGTATAATTTATCCATTAATAATTAGCTTATTGGCTTATTATCACATTTGCCTATTATTAATCTGTGGTCATCAGTTAAATCTGTGTCATCTGCGTTCTATCCAAAACCCAACACCTAAAACCCAAAACCCAACATCTAAAACCCAAAATCAATCATCTCCCTTAACACCTCAATTACTTTCTTTTCGGGGTAATTTTTAGACACTTCGATGATGATCTCTTTGTGGGTGAGTCCTTTGTGCTTTTGGATCTCTCCTTTTATCGCTTCATACTCTTTCTTGCGTAGCTCATCGTGATGCCACTTTAAACACACATCACAACCTCCACAGCGTTCACTCTTTTTTTCTCCAAAATAGGCCAGTAATAGCTGTGAGCGGCACTGTTCCGTACTCTCTACAAACGATAAAACTGCGTCTAATCTCTTTTTGGCCATCTCCTTACGTGTTTTGTAGATCGCCTCACTGAAATAGAGGTAGTTCTCATCAACACGGTTGACTAAAAAGCTGATCTGTGGAGTCTTGGTCCTGGGAATGTAATGGAATACCCCTAGTTGGGAGATCTCCCGTAATTGTTTCATCAGTTCATTAACATCCACTTCTGCTCTACGTGACAGCTCCTCCTCACTGATCCGGATGTAATTGGTGAATATCCCGCCATAGGACCGAAGGAGCAATTTGATCATCTCTTCGCGCTCCGGATGGAGTTTATAGAATGCTTCTAATTCATCACTTTGCATGATCATCATCACTACCGAGTACTTTTTACCATCCTCAGAAACCATCATAACCCCTAACTTCTCTAAGAAATTAATGGCATTGAACAACTCAACCGGTTTAACTTTGAGCTTTCTGGAGATCTCTTCCAAATGAAAAGCGAAAGATTTGTTTTCCCCTTCTCCGATGGCAATTTGATAATGATTGCAGAGCTCTTTGTAAGCATTTTTAATGAAACTGATAGGTGGATAGGAGCGTTCAAATCCCTCTTTCAACTCTTTGATATCTCCATCATCATAGAGCATTACTGCTGTAGAGGGGAGTAAATCTCTTCCCCCTCTGCCGGCTTCCTGAAAATAGGCTTCAATCGTGTCGGGAATATCCAAATGGATCACCCAACGTACATCAGGTTTGTCAATCCCCATCCCGAATGCATTAGTGGAGACGATTACTCTGGTTTTACCACTCATCCAATCGTTTTGTTTGGCATCCCGAACATCACTGGTCAACCCGGCGTGATAAAAATCGGCAGTAACCCCGTGAGCTGCAATATATTCTGCGATCTCTTTGGTCTTTCTTCGATTTCTAACGTACACAATCCCGGTTCCCGGATAGTGATTGATAATCCGCATCATTCGCCCCATCTTATTCTCCTCTTTGACTACCATGTAGCTGAGGTTATCTCTTTTAAAACTTTTTTGAAAAACGTTTTCTTCAGGAAATGCCAACCGTTGTTGAATATCATTCACCACTTCGGGAGTGGCAGTGGCTGTTAAAGCTAATACAGGAACATTCGGAAAGTGATTCCGGATCTCAGCAATCTGCAAGTAAGGCGGTCTGAAATCGTATCCCCATTGTGAAATGCAATGTGCTTCATCAATGGCAAACATCGACACCTTCATCCGTTGCAAGTAATTGATAAACAGATCGGTCTTTAAACGTTCCGGTGAAACATATAAAAATTTGATTGTATCACTAAATGCGCAATTACTTAGTAAAGATTCTATTTGGTGGTTACTCAATCCGGAGTAGATCGCCCCTGCCTTGATACCCCTTTTTTTGAGGTTTTCCACTTGATCTTTCATTAACGCAATTAATGGTGAAATCACAATGCAGATCCCCTCTTTGGCTAATCCCGGAACCTGAAAACAGATCGATTTTCCACCCCCTGTGGGTAATAATGCCAATGTATCTTTCCCTTCTAAAACAGACAAAACAATATCCTCCTGTAACGGCCGAAACTCGTCATATCCCCAGTATTGTTTCAGAATAGATCTTATTTTTTCTCTCATTTTACAGTTCGGATAATAAAAATTTGACCTCTTTGTAATTGCAGGTATGAAGTACACCGGTTTCACTTTGAATTAACAATTGTCCAATTGGGGATAACCCTACTATGGTGCCAATAATCTCCTGCTCTTGAATCAAATATCGGGCTGTTGTTTGATATTGAAAAAGATGATTGAGATATTCTTGTTCTAATTCTGAAAACTCCTGATTCAGGATGAGGTGGTATGTTTCATTCAAAGATTTAACCAATTCAAGAATGAGATCGGTTATCTTATACTCTTTGCCCGTTAATAAACGTAATGAGGTGGGATTTGGAATTTCAGGATCAAAGAGGGTCTGATTGATGTTGATCCCCACTCCAGCTACCGAATATTTTAATCGATCCCCTTGAATCGAATGTTCAATCAAAATACCGGCGATCTTTTTGTTGCCTACGTAAATGTCGTTTGGCCATTTGATTAAGGGATTTTCTATATAATTAGATAGAAAATTTCGAATGGCAATAGCAAAGTATTGATTAAAATAAAATTGATTTTGAATCGTTATTGGAGGTTGAAAAAGGAAACTGATTAAGATATTCTGACCACGTTGACTCAACCATCTATTTGACCCTAACCCTTTACCTTGTGTTTGTTCAAGCGTATAAATCCCATAGAAATGGGAATCCTTGTCCCAATCCTGAAGGTATAAAGAAGCGTTTTCACGAAGTGTAACATTCGTAGAATGAGTGGTTTCAATAAATTGCAGTTGCTCCAATTTCATTCAACAAAAATAAGTATCTTTGCGTGATAAAAATCAAAAATCAATGAAAAAAATCAATTTAATGCTAATTGCCCTTTTTGCCATCATTTTAGGGGCTTGTACTGATGATACCAATGAATATGCTACCAAGCTTTTTACTGATAATGAAATGAACCGTGCCTTCAGACAATGTCTGGAACAAAGTGCCGATACTGCCAACGCTCATCTATGTGTTCCGGGTTCTGATGAATTAGGTTTTTATGTATATGCTGATCAAGTGTATAGAATCGGTTTACCCACTTCAGCTGCAGCGATTAAAGATACATTAGTGGCTCATGAACAAGGGAATTTAATCGATTCATTGATAGCAAAAACTAACTTAGCTGCTGAATATTGTGGAAATTCTATGAATACTTTCTATTCAAATCTTTTCTCGAGTATGTCATTTGCTGATCCATACAGAATTCTAAATGGGGATTCTACTGCAGTGACAACCTATTTCCAACACAATCACTACAATTCCTTCTTTGCTCAAGTTCAAACTTTGATGACAGCAAATATGCAGTTACAGGGTGCAACAGCAGCCTGGAATGATGTAATTTCAGCTTATTATCAAATTACAGGGCAAGTAGTTAGCATAGACTATACTTACTACGCTTCAAAATCGTTCACCGATAGTTTTATCAAAGAGATGAAATTGGAAGAAATTTTAATCAGAAAAGATGCCTCTCACAGAGGGGAAACCACCAGCAAACTTTATGAAGTTTTCGCTACCATTGACTAAAAACAATTCTTAAGTATAATTCAAAAAACTAACAAAAAATGAAAACCGAAAAACTATTCGCAGGCAAGACATTAGCCATATTATCAGGAGGGGGCGATACTCCGGCTATTAACTCCAGCATCGAAGCAGTAAGAAACAGAGCTTCTATGTTAGGATATAAGGTTTATGGCGTGTTAAGAGGATGGAAAGGCCTTTTAGGGGAAGGTGATATCGTTGATTTAACCAACATCCCTTACAACGGAATTTATGGTGGTACCGGATTACTTTCCAGTCGCACCAATCCATTCCCCAGCAAAAAAAACCCTGAAGATCGGTCTCAGCAAATATTAAGAAATATTGAGAAATATAAAATCGACGTTCTTGTTACCATAGGTGGTGATGATACCAACGGTGCCGCTAAGAGAATGTACGAATCTTATGGAATTCCTGTAATAGGATTTCCAAAAACTATTGACAATGATTTGAGAACCAGAACCATGCATCATTATAACGGAAAACAATACGAAACCGTATTGTGTCCAGGTTTTGCTTCCGGTGCGATGCAAATCAAAAAAATGACTGCAAAATTACATACTACCAATGAATCTCACCAAAGAATCATGGTGCTAGAGGTGATGGGTCGCGATGCTGGATGGTTAACCGGTACGGCTTCTTTCGGGGGCGCTCAGCTCTCCCTTATTCCTGAAGTGGAAATGACCAAAGAACGGAAAGATTTCTTCTTCGAATTGGTAAAAGAACGTTATATGTCCTCTCCAACCAAGAGCTTAATCATAGCTGTTTCTGAAGGGGTAAGATGGTGGAACGAAGATAAACAAATGTTGGACATGGTTTATGCCAGCTCTGATCTGGATGAATATGGACACCCTCGTTTTGGTGGAGTGAGCGGCGTTATCGCTTCTGAAATCAATAAAAAACTGGGAGTTGAAGCACGTGGACAAATCTCCGGCTACATCCCTAGAGCAGGTAGATGTTACGAATATGACCGTCGCTTGACTTCTACCCTAGCTGATAAAGTGGTGGATCTTCTTTTGAGAGAGGACTATGGTAAAATGCCGGTGATGAGAGATGTCGTTCCTTATTGCGAATTGGAAGAGTTCCATACCGATGCTATTGAGATGGACAATATCGGAAACTTCCCATTGCCTAAGCTTTATTACAATGAAAACGACTTTACTTTTACAGAACAATACAACGATTTCTTAAAAAATATCATTGGAGACCCTTATCGTATGGAGTTCTCTACTCAGTTCCCAATTGTAATACCTCAAGAATAAACAAAAAAAGTTATTATGGGTAATTTTATCATTCAAGGGGGGCATTCACTTTCCGGGGAGATCACTCCTCAGGGAGCTAAGAATGAAGCCCTTCAGGTTGTTTGTGCCACTTTGTTGACCGACCAGCCCGTTGTCATTCATAATGTACCGCAAATCGTTGATGTGCTAAAACTGATGGAGATTCTGTCAGCTATCGGAGTGGAGATATCACAACCGGAACCGGGAACCTATCGGTTTCATGCCAAAGAGATCAATCTCGACTTTCTGAAATCCAAAGAGTTCATGAAACTCTCCGGATCAATAAGAGCTTCAATCATGATCATTGGCCCATTGTTAGGACGATTTGGTGTTGCTTATGCCTCAACTCCGGGAGGTGATAAAATTGGAAGACGCCCCTTAACCACTCACTTCGAAGGGTTTTTTAATTTAGGCGCAAAACTCCACGACTATTCCGATACCATTTATCAACTTACTGCTGACCCATTGGTGGGTTCCTATATGTTGCTCAATGAAGCCTCTGTTACAGGAACTGCCAATATCGTGATGGCTGCTGTTTTAGCTAAAGGAAAAACTACCATCTTTAATGCCGCGTGTGAACCCTACTTGCTCCAACTTTGCAAGATGTTGAACAGGATGGGAGCAAAAATTCATGGGATTGGCTCTAATTTGCTCTCCATTGAAGGGGTTGAAGCTCTTAACGGATGCGAACACACCATTCTCCCTGACATGATCGAGATCGGTAGTTTTATTGGTATGGCGGCCATTAACCGTTCCGCTATCACCATCAAAAATTGCGCTTGCGAACATTTGGGAATTATCCCTTACACTTTCTCAAAGTTGGGGATTCAAATTGAACAAAGAGGGGATGATATTTTTGTCCCTCAACAAGATACTTATGAGATACATCGTCAGATGGATGGCTCCATTTTAACCATTAGTGATGCCCCATGGCCCGGTTTTACCCCCGACTTGATCAGTATCGCATTGGTCACTGCCATTCAAGGGGATGGTAGTGTGTTGATTCATCAGAAGATGTTTGAAAGCCGGTTATTCTTTGTTGATAGTTTGCAAAGTATGGGCGCACAGATCATTTTGTGTGATCCACACCGCGCTACAGTAATTGGGATGAATCATAAAAGAAATCTACGAGCCACCAAGATGGCTTCACCGGATATCCGTGCGGGTGTAGCTTTGTTGATTGCCGCTATGTCAGCCCACGGAACCAGTGTGATCCAGAATGTGGAACAGATCGACAGAGGCTACCAGAATATTGTGGCCAGACTCAATGGCCTGGGAGCGAAGATTGTAAGGGAAGAGTAGTAGGGCATTCCGGCTCGCAGGCTCGCCGTCGGTCTCCGGCCCATACTCCTCGTTTCACAGCCAAGTGGTGCATCGGCCGTGCAGGAGCTCCTTCGTCGCTCTGCCCGTCTCGTGCACCACTAAGCTGTTCAACTTGCGGGGTATCTGGCCTCCGCCCTAATGCATTTTTGTTTCATGGCGTCGTCGTTTCGATACGAAGCTATTTATTTCTACGATTCATTTATTAATTGTTAAGGCGCTTCTACTCAACGACCTTGGTTCAGTGATAAATGTCTAAATCTAAGGTCGCTTCGTAGAAACCGGAAATTTATACTGAATGAACAATTTACTAAACCTTAAGGTTTCGTATCGAAGCACCGATCCCAATCACTATTAGAAATTTCCCAATGGCAAGTTGATAACTACAATTGTTTATTCGATAATTGCCAAAGGTTATATGATAACAGCCATTGCTTATTTTATAATTGCCAAAGACTATTTGATAACAGCCATTCCATATTTGATAATTGCCAATGCTTATTTGATAACTGCCATTGCTTATTTTATAATTGCCAAAGACTATTTGATAACAGCCATTGCATATTTGATAATTGCCAATGCTTATTTAATAACTGCCAAACGCTATTTGATAATTGCCATAGTCTATTTGATAATTGCCGAAGGTTATTTGATAATTGCCAAAGGCTAGTTGATAAATGCCAAAGGTTATTTGAGAATTGCCAAAGTCTATTTGATAATAGCCGGAGCTTATATGATGATGACTGGACACTATTTGAAAAAGGCGGTTGTCTATTTGAAATTAGCGAGTAGTAAATACCTCGAAGAGGTTACATGTGCGTAACCGTATGCAAGCTTGCGCCGACTACGGATGAATGATGCCCTCACGACAATCTACTACCCCGATAGGGGTTGCAGTAAAAATGAATAATGATGAAAGAATAATGAATTATGAAGACCTTGGTCCTTGGTCTTTCATCATTTGTCCTTTTACTCGATTTCTGATAAATCGAAAATAGCATCCCCTTTAATCATTTCAGCTACATTTATAGTTGGAACAATAAAAATTGAAAATGGTGTTCCTTCAATTTTTGAAAACAGGATGCCTCGAGTTGTCCCAACTGTTATCATAGCTAAGTGAGCTAAAAACTCTTTCGGAATAATAACTTTTGATTCATTTTTATTAGCAAAACAAATCCAGGATTCTTCATTGATTTTAAAATGACAACTTACTTGAATTTTAATAAAAACTTTTTTCATTTGAAAAAACTCAAGAGTCAGAAATACTCCAATTTGAGAATTTTTTTGATCAATTTTAAATTGAATTTCAGTAGTTAAACCAGTTTCTTTTTTGGATGCATAATTCTCCTCAAAAATGGCAAACTGCTCTGTTTTTATAGTTTTTAGAGCAAACCCTATTTTTGTGTTTTCGTTTTTCATTTTATGCTAGTGGTTGAATTGTTTCTGAAAAAAAACATGAACATACGCTTTTGATTGTATCAATCTCATGATAATCATTCTGAATCATCACAAATTGTTTTTCTACATTTACAATTTGTTTTTCTACATTCAAAATAAATTCACCTTTTCCCTTTTCTTTGTTTTCATAATAGCTTGCTAAAACCGGAATATCTAAGATATTTTGTAATTTAATCTGAGTTTCAATAGTTAGGTTTTCTTTTCCGCTTACTATTTTGGTAATTTGTTGTGGAGATACTCCCATTTTTTGTGCTAAATCTTTTTGAGACCAACCCAATTCATCTAATTTCATGAGTACTTTAATGGCAATTTGTTGAGATTCACGCAACATAGCACGGTTCTTAATGCGTTGTTTAATCTCTTTGAGGGTATTATTATCCTCATCTGAAACGAGTTGAAGAAATTTTTCTTTATTTGTCATTATTGTTCTTTTAAAAATTCATAAAGTGAATCCGCATCAAATACACCATTATTTTTTAGGTATTCCCGACATATATCTATTTTTTGCATCTCATTTTGGGTATGTATTCTATCTTTGTTTAAGTGATGAAATTTTATGGTTCCACCAGTAATAACAAAACAATTTTTATCAATTCGAATGGCATATAACCTTAAATAGTTTTTTCTCCCTTTTTGTTTTGAAAGTATTCCAATTTGATATTCTTGATTGTCCAATGGTTTAAAGAATTCTTCCAAATTGCGATCAGGATCAAGTGAAATTTCGTGCAATGTATCATCAATTTCGTTGGCATTTTCAATAAGTTGATTTATCAATGTAGGTATAGTAGTTTTTTGAGGTATATCTGATTTATTTTGCATCACAAAATTGTATAGGTATGAAGTATCGTTCCATAATATCAGTAATCTTCGTAATTCATTATATGTTTCATCCTCATAATGAAATGCAAATAAATGGTAGGCAAAAATACAAATAATTTTCATTAAATCAACCTATAAGTTTATTTTTATTTTATTTTTTCAATTTTCTAGTTTAAACATATCGGAATTTATTCCAATTAAAATTTTATTGCGATATAATTCCCTTTCTTCAATTGTAAGTTTAGTTTTATTTAAAAAAGAATTTCTTATTTCATTTTCTGCTATTGTCTTTCTTTGTGGTCTTCTTGATGGAATTGGTTCTGTTTTTTCATAAATTATAAGATAACAATCTCTTTTAAGTTGTTCACTAATTATTTCCCACCAAATTTTATCCGTATCTCCAATTGAAGAGCCAAAAATACATATCAGATGTGAATTTTGAATTAAACTTCTACAAGATTCGTCTACTAAATGTTTTTGAACTTTATTGCATTCTGGTTTTACAAGATCAATTATAACATTTGGGTTCTTTTGAAATTCTTTATTTGAGATTTGAGAAATATCGTTAACTCCCATTACCATTCTTTCATTTATATAACCATGAATATGCTCTATTTTCTTTAAAATTACAGAGGAATTTCCATTTTTACCTAAATTGATTTCGATATCTTTATAATTAATTAGGGACTCAAAAGTTTTTGTATAGTTATAAGAAATTACATTTAGATTCCAAATGGAATTACTCCAATTTAATTTATATTTTTTTATAATTTCTTTATCAGCCGGGAGTAAAGAATCTTCAGGATAAATTAAATAATTTTGCAATTTATTTTTATCAAATATTCCAACATCAAATTTTCCTTCTTCATTCTCTAAATATTCTCCTAATCGATCAGATAAATCTTCAAAAATGTTCGTAAATTCATTTGAAGAATTCAATTTGTTGGTATAATTACCAAGCTCTTTTTCCAAATCCGACCAATTTTTTAAATTTTTATCAATATCATTCTTTAGATTTTGTATGCTTGAGTTTGAAGATTGTATTGTCTTATAAAATTTGTAAAAATCAGAATATCTAGTGTTCAATCCTAAATTTATATCAAACCCATTTCCAATTAAAAAAAGTATATTCATAGTGATTATTTTTTTATTTTATAGTTTTATTGGCAAAAATAAAATATTTATTATTTAAAAAATCAATATATTGAAAATTTGTGTAGTCGATTTGTGTTAAGTTTGTGTTGCTTTTTAAAAAGTAAAGTAAAGAATATTAATTATTTATAAAAATTTATTTTGCCATTTTTCAATTAAGTATTTCGTTTATCAAATCTGCAATAACATAGTCAAAAATTAAAGAAAATTGATTGGTAGGGAAATCAACTTCCTGCACCACCATTTACTTTACACTCTCCTCTACAATCCGAATCTCTTCTTCCGTTAATCCATACAACTCGTAAACCAATTGGTCGATTTCTGAAATTGAATGTTTATCTGTTATTCCGATTTTGTAATTTTCAATTATTGATTCTACAAGCATTGAGATTTTATTTTCAATTGTAAGATTCTTTTTAATAGGAATTTGATGTAATTCATAACCACTTATTGTTGGATTTTTAAATTCATCATTGAACCACCAATTGATTAATTTGGAATTAATTATTCCAACAATAAATTTAAAATTAAAATTATTATCAAATTTTTCAGTGGAAATATTTGTAGTATCTAAACAGAAATATTGTTCATTATCGTATGTAGCTAAAAGTTGACCACTACTATTTACTCTTTGAGTAATTATTTTTTCCATAGTTAAAAATATTTCTTTAGAATGAGGTAAACATCCTTTTTTTTCTTTCATTAGATCCGGACGATACCATATATATTCGTTATCATAATCAATTCTATATGCTTTAATATTACGCCCTCTTATGACTTTATAATAATCGGTTCCACTTTTTTCATTAAATAAAAACCTATTATCATCACTAGTTTTAATACCTCTTGAAAAATGAACAATATCTCCAAGTTTTATTGCATCCGTTTTAATTTTTGAAAAAATATTATACTTATCACTATTCCATGTTAAATTGATTTTTAATTCCTCATCTTTTAATATTGTCTCAACGGGAATTTTTACTCTTGGGAGAAAATTTTCATCAAGTAATTGTATTTGATTATTCGATTTATTATCTGTCTGAATAATCACAGTTTTAACGTAAGCATCTTTGAAAACACCAAACTTCAGTTCAACTATTTTTGTTAAATTAATTTGCTCAATTAGTAATTTCCTGAGAGGGAAAAAACTTGTTGTTGAAATCCAAGTATGGGGAATTATGAGACAGATATATCCATTGTTACTTTTAATTTTTGAACTTAAACCAACAAAAAAAGCATATAAATCTGTTTTGTTCTTATATAATTCAAATTTATTGAAAAATTCTCGTGATATTTCTGGCAGATTTGCAAAATTTACATACGGAGGATTCCCAATCACCACATCAAAGCCTACAAAATCTCCATCATCATTGAGCACTTCCGGAAATTCAAACCGCCACTCAAAGGAATTTTGAAAGATTTTACTGTCTTTTATATCATTAATCTTTTTTGTTAATGAATTAACCTGGGATTCCATTTTTTCCTTTTCCTTTCTCCCTTTAAGCTCTAAATCTTTCTCTTTTTTACTAAACGGAATATCCGGTTCAAAAAGGAAATTACCGGTAAACCTATTATAAATATCATGTAGAAGCTTGTCCCGTTTTGTTATTAGTGGGTCATTGAAACGAATTTCAGAACTAAAATCTTGTTTTATTTTCAAGATTAATCGCTCCAATTCTCTTTTTTCTTCTTTACTTTTAGCATTGCGATAAGATGAAACTGCCAATTTATAGCTATCTATGTTCCATTTACTACTTTGTAACAGTTTTTTAATTTTTGTATCTAAAGTATATCTACTTACTAGTGAGTTTCCGCACTTAATGTTAATATCTATGTTAGGTAGCGTTTCTAGTTCTGTTTCGTTTTTATAATAGGCATTCTTTAGCAATTCAATCCATAACCTTAAACGACAGATCTTGACCGAATTGGGGTTGATGTCCACTCCAAACAGACAGTTTTCAATAATCACCTGTTTTTCATGAAAAAGGGTTTCTTGTATACGATGACTCTCTTTGTTGGTTGGATTATATTCAAAAAAGTCACCTTCCTCATCCGTAATCATGAGTTCATCATTAATCACTTCAAAATGGTACTCTTTTAATCGTTTTCCTTCCCGGTCAACCAATATTTTCAAATCGTGTTTAATGGCAATGATTTCGTTTAAAGCTGAAACTAAAAAGTGACCGGACCCAACTGCAGGATCACAAATTTTTAAAGTATTTATAATTTGATTGGCTTCGGTTAAATTGTCAATTTTATTGTATAATGAAGGAATGTCTTCACAATTCCAACCTTTTGTGTCATTAAATTTCTGGATCACAGCTTTTCTAATCGTTTCACGACACATATACATGGTTATAAACCCTGGTGTGAAGAAAGATCCATCTTTATAACCATTAATTTTTTCAAAAATTAACCCTAAAACGGAAGCATTGATCAATGTCTTATTTTCTTCCTGAATCTCCTGTTTCCCTTCACTGGCAAAGTCATACGCATTTAAAAACTCAAATAAATAATTCAGTGGATTGATCTCCCCTGATCTTTTTTTACCTGTCAGATCTTTTAAAACAGTTTGAGAATAGATTGGGATTGCTCTTTCATCTCTCAGATTGCTTATCACAATGGTGGATTGTTCCATCTCTGTGGGTTCAAAAAGAGAACTATTGAGATAAGGAACATTCATGAAATCATTTTTAACATCTTCAATCCGTTCATTTTGTTTGACAGCTAGTACTTTAAAAAACAAACTGTTTAGCTCATCATAATCGTTGATTTTTTCATAATTCAGGAATTGGTAGTTTTTATCCCGTTTATGATATGACACCAATTGTCCTTCCAATAATTTCAGAAACAATATTCTGTTGATCCACGTTATACTTAATTCAAGAGCTACATTAAAAAGACGTTCTTGATGTGTTTCTCCTAATGAAGTTTTGTTCTCAAGACGAGAAATCTTGTCTAAACTTTCAATTTCAATAATTGCATTTTCAATTAAAGATCCACTATTTCTTTCATCTACTTTATTCCTTTGAATGATTTTTTTACCACCCTCTTTCGTTTCTGTTAATCCAATGATATGAAGTAACTCACTATAAAACCTTTTATCGAGGCTATTACTGTCGTTTATAAATGGGAGTTTTAACAAATGTTCAGGAGAAAGTAATTTGAATAGAACAATTAATTTATTATCATCATTTTTATCTTTATTCCTGAGTGGTTTTTCATAATCTCTAATGTCAATATAAGTAAAATCGATTTCGTTCTTTATTGCTGCAATAAAAGGTTCAGCAATCTCTTTATAAAAAACATCTGTTGGTTTATTGCTTGATTCAAAATCAAGAAACTTTTTCACCAATTTTTTGTTTTGATGGAAAAATCTTTCAAAAATTGTTTCATCAAATATAAACCACTCATATACGTTAGTAACAATCAGATGTTTTATATTAATATTCTTTTCAGTGATTCTTTCATGAAAGTAATAAAGAAGTAATTCATGGAATGCCTTTCTATTAATATCATTTAAAGTGATCATTTCTGAGACTTTACTAGGTCTTTTTGCCTCAATTATAACCCCAACATCTGACTTATTATCTTTGCCATGATGAATAACTAAGTCAATCGTGTTTTTTGTATTTATTTCATGATTGTCAATATAATAAGTATCCCTCAGAAAATCTCTAACATGAGTTTTTTGGTTTTCTTCTCTTTCAATTTCATCAATTTTGCCAATCAATTTAATAAGATTACCCTTAAATGTTTCAATTTGGGATCTATTAGGTTTAATTTTCAGAAAAGCTTTATTCAGTGCTTTTTTTGGAGATCTGTCTTTTTCCATGAAGAAAAATTTATTTATTCATTCTGTATTCAAAAAATTATTCGTTAGCACAAAAAACAAAATGTTATCATTTTATACTTACAAAAATCAACAAGTGTCTTCATTGCGACTTTGATGCAAAGATATATTTTTTTCTGCAATTACATTAGAATTTGGTTTTTAAAAAATATAATGTTCCTCTGGAGATGTAAATAACAACGGACAACGGACGACAGACTGCAGACTAATGAAAAATAGAAAGCAATCGCACTTCGAACGTTTAACGTCGAACTTCTCTCGTCTCTAGTCACCTGTCTCTAGTCTGCATTAGGCCGGGAGCGAGAAAGCCCGCAAAGGTAGAAGACGTAGGGATGCAGGGAGTAAAAGAGCGAGCCTGTGAGCTCCTTTTACGACCATGCAGTCACACGGCTTATACCTGCGGACTTGAAGCGGGAGGCCGACGGCAGCAGGGTGGGATCGTGGGCAGGTGATGCCGGAATGCCCAAAAGATAAAAAATAAAAACTAACGATCTTTTAAATAGATCTTGTTATCTTCCAGATTGTACTCCATGTATCTGCCTACTGCTGATGAATAAACAGAAAATTTCTCTACTCCGTATAAAGGAGCATAAAGCATAAATGTACAGATATCAGTAGCTGTGATTAAAGGTGTGGTTTTTATATGGCTATGAGTCATTTCTATTACTGTACTTCCATCGTATGATGTCATTCCGGGAATGATTCGAGAATGGAACTTATGCCAATTTTCAATTTCTCCTTTTTTGTTGGTAATAAAAAGATAATCATTGCCAAATGGAATAACATCGTTTTGAGATGTTCCCATAATCATATACATTTTATACCCTTCTTCTGTAGGGATTAATATGAAATTGGGGCTGAATCCTTCGGGAATTGTTATTCCATATTTTTTGTCAGAGAGAGCATTAATTATAATTTCTCTAATTTTGATCAATTCTTTTTCACGTTTTGATAAACCTCTTTTTTCAGTTTTTACAATTTTGGGATTGTTGAATTCGTCTGAGAAAATATATTCTGCTATACAGTTATCAGTTTTCTTTTCCAATATTATTACCTTCATTTCATCTTCATCTTGATATACAAAAAAACCACCATACTCTTTTTTTAGTGTTCTATTTTCCATGGCTAAGTCTGTTGATACCCAGGCTGCTTTTTCATATTGGAATAGTAGATTTCCTTCAGCTAAAATAGAGTCAAGTTGTATTTGTAAAACAGCTTCAGTTGTGTCAATGGTTTGGGCGCTAATCACTCCAGCACTCAAACAAATAAAAAGAAATAATATTACTTTTTTCATAATGAGGGTTTTAGTTGTTTTTTTATTAAAATAATGGACAAAGTACTTACCAATTATTATTTTAAAAATGTGTTTTTCATCGATGCAAAAATAAAAAAATTTTCAATCAAAAATTAAAAATTTTTCTAGTCTTAGTCCTTTGTCTTTCGTCATTTGTCCTTTGTCCTTCGTCCTTCATTACCATCCCGTAACCAATAGATTTCGGGCAGCTTTTTCTGTGCAATGTAAATATTTGGAATAAGCAGCTGCAGCTCGTTGTCTTATTTGTGGAACTGTTTCACCTTTCACATAGCCTGTCAATGCATCGTGAATGGTGTAAGCTTCAGGACACATCAGCCCTGTTGTCCATATTAACGGATTAACTTGAGCCTCTTTGAGATGTTGTGAAAAATAATACTTGCTGTAACAGGCTAAAATGATCAAATCTCTTGTTATGCCATCACTATTTGAAAATTTTTCAGTTATTTCAAAATCCATCAGTCCATCATGCCCGATATAGGCAATTAATGATGAAAATCCGGCAAGCCCAATCACTTTATTCTCGATATGTAGGGTGTCTTTTAGGTTACCTGAACTACTGTTTAAAAAATCGAGAGTGCAATTTTTAATAAATTCCCCATCATAAGCATCTGCAATAAGATAATATTTTTGAGAAACATGCTGGAAAACAATCCGCTCCAATCGGATCGAATCTAATTTATATGTTTTCAACCATTTCCATTCACTGCTTTTTTTGAAATAGGTTCGGATTCCATAACCACATCCCCAGTATAGATTAGCGTTTGGATTTTGCCCATTTCCAATTTTCTCCGGAACCGGCACAATCCCCTGAAACCTATTGTCACACAGTGCTACAAAAATATGGATCGTTTTGAATGTCGTATCCACATTATATTCCACTTTTTTATCATTTTTCAAAGGATCAATAGACTTTGTTTCATCTGTTTCATGTAACGGACTATGACCACATCCAAATCCCAAAACTAATATTAATAAAGCAATCAGAAAAGTTTGTTTTTTCATTTCAAAAAGGTTTATATTTAATAACTTACAAATTAGAAAAAAATTGTGTAAGATCCTCCTTCCTCCTTCGTCCTTCGTCCTTTGTCCTTCCTCCTTCCTCCTTCGTCCTTCGTCCTTCGTCCTTTGTCCTTCGTCCTAATAGAACACAGATGACACCGATGTAACAGAATGCATGTCGATAGTCAATAGTCGATTCATTATTCACTATTCACTATTCATTAAAAAGGTAGTTTCCTTTCGCATCCACTTGATAGGAAATCTCTTTTTTATCCTTTTGAAATTGAGAATACCCTGTTTTTAATTGTTCCCAAAAAGAAATTATTTCGGTATTTTGTGAATATGTTTTTTTATAATTAGCAAAAGTTGATTCTTCCATTTTAAAAGGAAAAATGTATACAGGAATTTTATTCTGTCCATTGTTTTTAGCAAATACAGCATACACATAGATCTCCTCAATTTTATCGTTAGTCATGGGTAAACAACCGATGGTGACACATTCTCCATGAATAAAGATGCTGCCACCAGGATGTTTCTGATCACTCTTAATTTTATCTGATCCATTAGGATAATTGATTCCCAGTGAAAGATGATAATTGCTGTAGGGATTAAACATGTTAATATGATAAAATCCTTCAGGTATCTGTAAATCACCCTCTTTCCGTTTGGGACCCAGAACACCTGAAAGACGACAAATTGCATATGTTTCTATAAGCTGATAGCTCTTGTCTTCCCTCTTTTTAACATACAACTGAAGTTCTTTTTCTGCTTTATAAGCAATCAATACCAGTTCAAAATTGGAATTCTTCAACCCTTTCTCAGCTAATTTTTTATCAATAATAGCTTGTTTTTTGACTATAGCAGTTTTTACTTTTCCAATTTTTTTTTGTTGTTCCAGAAATGAATCAGAATTTAGAGAAAGTAAAAGAAAAGAAGAAAACAACAGCCCGATAATTTGTTTAATTTTCATTTTTATTAATTTTCATTAGTTATAACATACAATTCAAAAAAAAATTGTGTAAGATCCTCCTTCGTCCTTCGTCCTAATAGAACACAGATGACACAGATAAAACAATTGAATGTCGATAGTCGATGGTCGATAGTTGATGGAGTTGAAAATATGATATTTAGGGTTAAGGGTTATTCAACCTTTCAACTTTCAACAGCGTAGCGATTCAACCTTTCAACAGCGTAACGATTTTGATTTACAAAACCACATTTTTTTATTTATTCATTTTTTTATTTAAATTTGCAAATTGAAAAAGAGAGTCACTCTTTTCTAAATCTTTTATTTTTAGAGTATTAAATTCTTTTTACCCATGAAAAAATATCTATTTATTGCGCTATTCAGTGCTTTTAGTTTGAGTGTGTTTTCACAATGGTTAATGACCAATCCTTCACCAACAAATCTGAATCTACAGAATATTTGTTTGGTAAATAATCAAACAGGCTACGCAGTGGGCTATGGCTTTTCAATTTTTAAAACGGTAAATGGTGGTACAAACTGGTCCAATTGTTTCCAAAATATTCAAATTTCAAACAATGGAAATTTATATGATGTGGACTTTTTAAATGAAAATACAGGATTAGCAGTAGGTGAATATGGTGTTATTTTAAAAACGGTAGATGGTGGTTTAAATTGGACGCTGAGTCAACAAAATGAAAACTTTTCATTTAGTGGCGTTAGTTTCATTAGTTCACAAATTGCATTTGCAGTCGGTTCAGATGAACAATTTTTATATGGAGGTGTTATTCTCAGAACTACAGATGGTGGAGCAAATTGGACATCAACCTTGACCGATCAGAATTTGAATGCTGTAGATTTCCCTTCTGCTACTGTTGGATATGCTGTAGGAAGAGGTGGAACCATTTTAAAAACGATTGATGGAGGTTCAAATTGGACACAGTTAACATCCGGTTTTAATGGCTATTTATTTGATTTAGTTTTTGTTTCAGAAACTACAGGATACGTGGTCGGAGAATCAGGAGTTATCCTTAAAACTATTGATGGTGGTTCATCCTGGCAATCCGTGACTCCCAATTCAGGTATAACATTATATGGAATTGATGTAAATCCATCCGGTGGACTTACTGCTATTGGAGAAACAGGAGTCAAACTTTATTCTTCTGATAATGGTGCCAACTGGACTGTTCAGGGAGGAGTTGGAAGTCTCCCATTTTTAGCCGGAATTTCTTCAACAACTGACAAAACTATCGCGGTTGGACAAAATGGAGCCATAATGAAAACTGAAAATTATATTGCATGGCAAAATTTACAGATAGGTCCATTATTTGATATTTATGCAGCTTGTTCCCCTTCTCCCGGAAAACTTTTTGCAGTAGCTGCTACCACTCTGGCTGCAGGTAAAATCCTCGAATCTTCCGATACCGGAAAAACATGGGTAAGTAGAGAAATAGGTTCAATGTATGCTTTAGATCTTGATTTTCTAAACAATACTACCGGTTACGCAGTTGGAATGCAAGGGGCTATTTATAAAACTGTCAATGGTGGACTTCTTTGGGAAACTCAATCTTCCAATACCATAAGATGGCTCTATGGTGTTGATTTCGTGAACGAAAATGTGGGTGTGGCTGTTGGTGAATGGGGCGAAGTAGTAAAAACAACCAATGGTGGGGCAACCTGGACTGTTTGTAACTCCACTACTTTAGCAGATTTAAGAGATGTATACTGTAAAACCGATCAAATTTGGTTTGCAGTTGGTGAAGCAGGTAGAATTATTAAAACAACCGATGCCGGAACAACCTGGGCAGATGTTATCAGCAATACGGAACTCCTATTGGTTGCTATCCATTTTGTGAATGAAAATATTGGGTTTATGTTAAACTCTTATGGAGGAATTATCAAAACAACAGATGGTGGAAACACCTGGACCAGTGTATTTGCCGCTGAAAATGTTTTTGGTGATTATTTTTCAGATCTTTATTTTGAAAATGAACTAATTGGATATAAAATCGGACAAGCCGGAACTGTTAAAAAAACTACTGACGGTGGCCTTACCTGGGGAACACAATCATTTCCAACCGTCCAAAATTTAAATGGGATCATACCTGTTGATAATAAAGTTGTGGTAGTGGGTAATGGAGGAACAGTTGCCGTTACTTCAAATGGAGGTGGTGTTGTTGTTGGTATTGACGATCCTAATAGATACACTCATTTGGATCTAAATGGGATTAATCTTTATCCAAATCCTGCACAAAATGATTTTAAACTCCAATATTTTCTTTCTGAAAATGCCCGGGTGATTATCTCTTTATATGATTCTAAGGGTAGTTTTATTTCAGAACTTCAGAATAATGAACAGGAAGCCGGTGAGCATGTAGGACTTTTCCCATTAAATCATCTTTCCAATGGGATCTATTTCTGTAAAATTGAAGCTAAAACAGGAAAAAGCATAATTAGTTCTATCCAAAAAGTTGTTGTGATACAATAACTAAAACTTTTATAATTCCATTAGCTTATTAGCACATTTCCACATTAGCTTATTATCACATTAGCTTATTAGCTTATTATTTAGGGCATTAAGGCTCGCAGGCTCGCCGTCGGTCTCCGGATCATTTTCAGAATGCTCAATGTGCTCGAATGCTCGTGTGCTCGATAGCTCTATTCATTATTCATTTATAATTAGCACAATACTGACATACTTTTCACTATTCACTATTAGTTATTCACTATTTTTTCATCCACTAAGCTGTTCAACTTGCGGGGTATCTGGCCTTCGCCCTAATGCGAACAAAACCTGCGGTTTTGTAGCGAATAGTGAAAAGTTTTTTCATGGCTTCGTGTTTTAACCCCTTGAAAAATTTAGACTTGGATTTCACTTGTTAAACATCAAAATATATCATAATTTTTTTTTAATGGTAAAGTTATTTCACTTAATGAAATAACGATACTGTTAAAATTTCATAGAATCTAAAAAACTTACTAATTTTGTTTTTATTAATTTAAAAATTTTAATTATGAGATGCAATTCATTAACTTTTAGAATTATTACAGCAGATGAGGGATATACTGAATTTATGGTATCATCCAAAATTGGAAATGAAACAGATTTTGAAATTACTGTATTAGACAGTCAAAGTCTGCTTAACCCACAAGGAAAAATAAATTTATCTAAAAACCGACCTTTAAATTTTGGAATTACTTGGATTATAGAGAAATCTTGTCATGATAAAATGAAATTAAAAATTTCATGGAAAATAAATAACATTTATATGGATCAAGAACTGATAATAACACACAAAAGTTTTAATATTTGTATAGTTTAAAAAATGTTACATTTTGTTTTGGATCCCTTGTTTTAACGCCCTTAAATTTACTAAATATTAAATATTTTTACTAATTTTATCAATAATAAATCTTAAAAATTTGAAATTAAAATAAAAAGTATTCAAATTATATTTATAAAAGTTATAAAAACACAAAACTAAATAAAATTGTTAAAAACAAAAATTAAGAAATCCTACTCTTCAATTGAATATTTAAACTATTTTTTTATAATTATATTAATTTCAATAATTTCATGTAAAAGTGGGTCAAGTGGAAAATCAGAAACTTCTGAATCAAAAGAAATTTCAGACAGTATTGAAAATTATAAAGATAAAATTAAAAAATTTAATATTCAATTTGAAAAAAAATATGAATTTTACTTTGGAACCCTTGATGAAAAAACAAAAATCCTTTAAAACTTAGAGTTTAAATTATGGAATAATTTCTGTAAAATCAATCAGTTGGTATATGTCTATCTCACCATAACCATCAGTTCCTTGGGTATAAACTATCGGGTTTTGATTATTTTTATTTCGATAAACATAATAATAAGTATAATCATTAAAAATAGTATGTGATCCATGATCCTGTTGGGAATAAATACGGAGAATGTAGTTAGAAGTTAATGTTAAATATTGGTTAGAACTACCATATATAACACTCAAACATCCATAAGTATATGTTATACCAACTACGGGAAATGAAATTTCTTCGTTGCTTAAAGTAAAATCTTCGGAAAAATACTCGTCATCCTGAGTATCATATGAGATAACATTTCCATAAACAGTCAAACAACCATTAGAAAGATTTACAGTTAGATTTCCACAACTATATCCAATATAATTTGTTAAATTCACACTATTTGATGAAATGGTATAAGTGCCACTACTCATTATCGATGTAGAAACACATAATGAATATTTTCCTTCTGTTGACGAAGTAGGATGAAATGAAATAAAAAACAATGCTTTTTCATTGTGTTCTTTCATCAACCATACCCCTTGTAATGAACTATTAATTGATTCTGTTTCTGTTCCATCATTTTCATTTGGTTGAACTGGTTTTTTCTCACAAGACAAACAAACAATGGTTAATAATAATAACATGATTTTTTTCATATCTAAAAATATTGGGGGTTAGTCTGATTGCAAAAAAACAAATGACCTTTTTTATTAACAGAGATATTTGATTATATGATTTCTATTATAAGGATAGGGTTGCATTTATTTTATTGGTTTGCAAATATAAATATATTTTTGACATAGTTTTATGTAAAATTAAGTTTCAATTTTTTTATGCATTTATTGATTTTTTTAGTTTTTTTATTTTTGAAAGTTTTTGATCAACCTTTTTTTCTTTCCAAACGAATGCTTCAGGTATGTAAGCTCTTTGAGTTATTTCTTTGGGTGATTTTACATACGGAGCCTCTTGATAAGCAACAGTAAAATCACCTTCAAAAAAAATTGTAAAAAAATTAAACCCGTCATCTTTCCCATTTATTTTTTTTATTGAATATCCTCTGCCAAAACCTTTCATCTTTGGTTCAAATTTTATTTTCCCTACAAAACTTGAATCTGGTTCAAGTAAATTAGATCCTGTATAGGAGACAGAATCATAATGTAGTTTTAATTTATATTCCTGAATAATTGAACTTCCTGAATCATTTTTAAAGTATGTTTGGAAGGTCTTTTTATGCAATTTTTTATAAATAATCATAAATATTAAAATATGATACAATTTTTCAGAAAGTAAAACCACAATTGAAATTACAACCGGAAGAACTACACCTGAAAAAATGAATTTGGATAATTCTGATTTACACATATACTTTTAAATTTTAAATGGTTTTTTATCTTTAATTTTAACACTTTTAATAATCTGTCTCTTGCTCCATAATTTTACTTTTTTATTTTGAGGTTTTCTGAATTCATAAATTTTGAATTGAATTTATTCAATGTACAAAATTTTGAAATCTTATAATTCCAAGTTATATTTTCAATTAATAAGCTTTCTCAATATTTAATCTAAATAATATGAAAATGAATTATTTACAATAAAATTAATAAGAAATGATGTGTCAAAAAGTGAAAAAATGTTAAAAATTTAAATTTTTAACATTTTTCAAATTTTATAAGTATCTTTGTGTCTCAAAATAATGCACTTAAAATGAAATCTAAATATCAATTATAAATTTTAGTAATCAATTAAGTGTCCCCCTTTATTAGGACAGGTTTTTTAGTTTGTTAATATAATTTCTTTTCAACTGAGAGACAGAGTTTCTGCCTCCCGTATGTGAAAAGCGTATTATTTTTTTGGTGCTCAAATTTACAACTTTTTCTCATACTTCAAAATTTTTATGCAATTTTATTGTAAATACTTTCAGGCGTTTGATTATCTAGCGATTGGTGCTTTCTTTCTGTATTGTAAAATCTAAAATATTCATCTAATCCATTATATAATTGAGCTCCATTTTCGAAAGCATTGAGGTAAATGCACTCATATTTAACACTTCTCCACAATCTTTCTATGAAAATATTATCCAATGCTCTCCCTCTACCATCCATACTGATCGTAATCTTGTTTTCTTTGAGAACATCAGTAAATTCGGTAGAAGTAAACTGACTTCCTTGATCAGTATTGAATATTTCCGGTTTACCATGGTGATGCAATGCATCATTTAAGACTTCAATACAAAATGCTGTGTCCATGGTGTTTGAAACTCCCCAGGAAAGAACTTTCCTAGTAAACAAATCAATGATTGCACATAGATACATGTGACCTTTTGCCATTGGGATATACGTTATATCTGTTGCCCAGACTTGATTTTTATGAGTAATATGTAGGTTTCTTAATAGATAAGGATAGATCTTATGCTCTTTGTTTGGTTCACTTGTATTAGGGTGCTTTTTAGGATAAATTGCCCATATTCCCATCTTAATATAGTAAGATCTTACAGCTTTTCTTCCTACATAATAGCCTATCTCTTTCAAATAATCTGACATTCTCCTGGTTCCATAAAACGGATGCAAGGTGTAATATTTGTCAATTTCTAACATGATCTTTAAATCTAATTCACTTTCACTAACAGGTTGATAATAAATTCCTGACCGATAAATAGATAGCAGGATACATTGTTGAACGATACTTAATCCCTCTTCCTCATTTTCGATCATTTCTCTACGCTCTTTTATAGATACGGCTTCAATTTTTTTTTATAAAATTCATTATGAACTTTTAATTCTCCGATGATTTTCAACAAATCTTCTTTTTCCTTTTCAAACTCTTTTTCCTTAGAATGATCCTCTTTTTCAAACACTTCTGACATGTTTTCCAATAGAGTTCGTTTCCATTCCGATACCTGTGCAGGTTGTAATCCATAACTGGATGCAATCTCATTAATCGTTTTTAACCCTTTTGCTGCTTCTAATGCCACTTTTGATTTAAAAGCGGAGCTGAACTTTCTTCTTGACTTTTTTTCCATAAGACAACTTTTTAAAAATTTTTATACGTTAACTTTTAATTTTTGTTGCCCTAAAAAAGGGAACCATTATAATCCCTTTGGTGGAACAATATTATAAACAACAAGGAAAAACATTCGATTTCAGATCCTTTGGGCCTCCTCCGGCTAAAAACCAAAAGATAGTATGGATTGTCAAAAATGGAGTATTGGAAAAAAGAGAAGTGAAATTGGGAATCTCTAATGGGGTGTTTGTGGAAGTGATTGAAGGATTAACCGAAGGGGATCAGGTATTGTACACTATTTCAAGTGCAAAATCGAACTCGGGAACTGCTTCTCAAACTGAAGAAAAAGAAACTTCCGGGAGTCCATTCATGCCAAAACCTCCTAAAAAATAGGGTGATGAAAAACGAAGTGATCATAAAATTAGAAAATGTAGTGAGACAGTTCCAAATGGGGGATGAGGTGGTCAATGCCCTTAAAGGGGTGAATCTGGAGATCTGTGAGGGGGAGTTTGTCACTATTATGGGCGCAAGTGGCTCCGGTAAAAGTACGCTGCTTAACATCCTGGGATGTCTGGATTCAGCCAACTCCGGTGATTATTATCTGGATGGATCCCATATTAAATCGTTGGATCGCAACCAATTGGCTGATATTCGTAATAAAAAATTGGGATTTATATTTCAATCTTACAACCTGTTATCCAGAACCAATGCACTGGAAAATGTGGAGTTACCGTTGCTATACAACAATGCTGTATCCAATGAAGATCGAAGAAAACGGGCTTTAGAGGTGATTGAAGTGATGGGACTGACAGATCGAATTCATCATACACCGTCACAGTTATCCGGGGGACAACAACAAAGGATTGCCATAGCCCGCGCATTAGTGAACAACCCCAGAGTGATCTTTGCGGATGAAGCTACCGGAAACCTGGACACTAAGACATCCTACGAGATTATGGATATTATCCAAAAACTGAACCAATCAGGGAAAACGATTGTCTTTGTTACACACGAACCCGACATAGCCGCTTTTAGTTCCAGAACCATCACCCTTAAAGATGGAATGATCATCAGTGATCAAAGGAATGAAAAGGTGGAATCTGCTGAAATGAAACTTAAAGAATACCAAAAAGAAAAGGATCATGAAAATCAGTAATCTCGTAAAAATTGCCTGGCGTTCCATTCTACTCAACAAATCGAGAACGTTTCTAACCATGTTGGGGATCATCATTGGCGTTGCTGCAGTCATTGCCATGATGGCGATCGGTGAGGGCTCTAAATCAGGGATCAAAGAGGAGATATCCGCCATGGGAACCAATGTGATCAACATCAGACCCGGTTCCAGAATGCGGGGTGGTGTCATGGGAGGGCCTAGTACTATGCAGTCGTTGACCATGTCAGACTACGAATATCTAAAAGAGCATGCTCATCTGATCACAAACACTACACCTTTGGTGAATGCCAATGCACAAGCGATTTATGGCTCCAACAACTGGCCAACATCGATCTATGGCGTGCTAGAACCCTACTTTGAAATCAGAAAACTTTCCCTTAAAGAGGGGTCCATATTCACACAATCAGATGTAGATCACTATGAAAAAGTGGTGATTATCGGACAGACGGTTGTAGATAACCTATTCCCGGATGGGGAATCACCCATTGGTAAAGTGATCCGGTTTGGGAAAACGCCATTTACGGTGATCGGTGTTTTAGAGGAAAAAGGGGAAAACAATTTTGGGCAAGATCAGGATGACTTGATCATCGCCCCCTTCACGACGGTCCAAAAGAGGATTGTAGCACAGGATTATCTTCAGTCGATAGTGGCATCAGCTGTTTCAGAAGATCAGGCCTCACAAGCGGTGACAGAGATAGAGACTATCTTACGGGAAAGGCATCAAATTTCAACCGGACAAGAGGATGACTTCAATGTTTTTTCAATGGATGAGTTGATAGAAACTTTTAGTTCTACAAGTGAAATGCTCACCATTTTATTGGTAGCGATAGCCGGCATTTCATTATTTGTCGGAGGTATAGGAATTATGAATATCATGTATGTTTCAGTAAAGGAACGTACAAAAGAGATAGGTATAAGGATGGCAGTTGGTGCAAGGAACACCGCAATTATGATCCAGTTCCTGGTAGAAGCCATTATGATCAGTTTTACCGGAGGAATTATCGGCATAATCATAGGGGTCGCGGCTTCCTATTCAGTGCATTCTATCATGCAATGGCCGGTTCTCATAACCACATCCTCTATTTTGCTTTCATTTTTGGTTTGCGCATTGACAGGCATATTTTTTGGTTGGTATCCTGCCCGAAAAGCAGCAAATCTAGATCCTCTGGAGGCATTGAGGTACGAATAGCGATACTGTTATCCTTTTTTTGAAATACTTTGCTTTTGGGCAAGTAATTTTTTTCCAAGTGTTTGCGGGCCAACGAAAGTTGCCCGCTTTTTTACATTAGCATATTAACACATTGAGCACATCAGCTTATTATCACATTAGCTTATTAATCAGGGCATTACCCTTTGTCTGCGCTCAATCCGATTCAAAACTAATCGAAAACGCGCAGCGTCGCTTGCCAAAGGGTCGGTCTCCGGCCCATACTCCTCGTTTCACAGCCAAGTGGTGCATCGGCCGTGCAGGAGCTCCTTCGTCGCTCTGCCCGTCTCGTGCACCACTAAGCTGTTCAACTTGCGGGGTATCTGGCCTTCGCCCTAATGCATTCTTGTTTCATGGCGTCGGCGTTTCGATACGAAACCGGTTTTGTCTTATTTTTCAAGTTTTGTTTAAAATACGGTTTCTACTCAACGACCTTGGTTCAGTGATATATGGTAAATCTAAGGTCGCTGAGTAGAAACCGGAAATGGTGACTGAATGATGAAATTCCGGAAAATTAAGGTTTCGTATCGAAGCGCCGATGCCATTATTTATTTGAACTTTCCCGATGGCTATTTGATAATGGTAGGTGTCAATTTGAATATGGCAAGTGGCTATTAGAATTGGGACGAACGTTAATACCTCGAAGAGGTTGCTGATAATGAAAAATGATTTTTTAAAAATATAAAGCTCCTCCGGAGCGGATTCGTTTGACCCGTGATTGTTTGTTACCAATATAACGCTCCTCCGGAGCGAGCTAGTTAGGTTGTATTTTGAAAGTAACAAATGAATAATGAGCATACGAGCAATCGAGCATACGAGCATATCGAGCAATTGAGCACATCGAGCACATGAGCAAATGATCACGTACACCGTCAAAGTGGAATACCCTAAATTGAGTCTATCAAAGCTTTACATTGAAAGAATCAATAAAATAATATCACTTTAAACCGTTACTTTTGAAAAATGAATTCAAAAATGAAAAGAATTATGCAAACATCGATTATACTGGTAACTATGTTCTTTGGTGGTTGCGGGAATGCGCAACCCGGAGACCAAAATCCTTCAAATGGTGAGAATAAACCGATCCAAACTCTAACTGAAAAAGAGTGGAAAGAGAGATTAACGGAGGAACAATATTATATTTTGAGAGAAAAAGGAACAGAACGCCCCTATTCCGGGAAGTTTTTCCTACATAAAGAGAAAGGAACTTATAAATGTGCCGGGTGTGGAGCTGAATTGTTTACCGATGAGATGAAGTTTGAGTCTGACTGTGGATGGCCAAGCTTTGATCGTGAAATAGCCGGAGGAAAGAT
>DAONEU010000016.1:0-27391 GCA_035403245.1 Bacteroidales bacterium
ACATAATTTTATTTTATAGTTTATGCAAAGATAGTAAATAATGTGCTAATGTGCTAATGTGCTAATGTGCTAATTAGGGTGAAGGGCGAAAGGAAAAAGGGGAAAGGGAAAAAATGAGGGTGTGTTAAAATTTTAAGAGGATGATTTTTGAATTGATTTTTTTTGTATTTTTGCGCCCCAAAAACATTATAAATAAAGTTATTAACAAATAGAAAGGAGAACAGGTATCGCAACGCAAACTAATCGTCCGGTTATACGTAGAGGAGCCCCACAAAAGAAAGAAGCTCTTCACAAAATTAATGAGCTTATCACTGCTTCGACCATCAGAATGGTAGGTGATAACATAGAACCACAGATTACAACTTTACGCGAAGCTCTAGCAATTGCAGAACGATTAGGGCTTGATTTAGTAGAGATATCTCCCCAAGCAAGTCCCCCGGTTTGTAAGATCATGGACTATCAAAAGTTCTTATATGAACAAAAGAAGAAAGCCAAAGAGATCAAAGCTAAATCTGCCAAAATAATTATCAAAGA
The DNA here is from genome assembly GCA_035403245.1 of Bacteroidales bacterium. Lineage (GTDB taxonomy): Bacteria > Bacteroidota > Bacteroidia > Bacteroidales > WCHB1-69 > UBA5429. The sequence continues at coordinate 535 of DAONEU010000016.1, forward strand.
GATCAGATTGGGACCTCATACTGACGATCACGATTTTGAATTTAAGGTAAATCATGCCGTTAAATTTCTAAAAGAGGGATGTAAAGTAAAGGTAGATGTCTTTTTTAAAGGAAGAATGATTGTATATAAAGATCAAGGAGAGTTAATTCTTTTAAAATTTGCCACTGCTCTTGAAGAGTTTGGAAAAGTTGAAAGTATGCCGAAGTTGGAAGGAAAAAGAATGATTATGATCCTAGTTCCCAAAAAATAGAAATTTGCATTAAACACTATCATATTAACATTTTAAACGAATTAAAAAATGCCTAAAATGAAAACCAAATCCGCTGCTAAAAAGAGATTTTCTCTTACGGGTACCGGTAAAGTAAAAAGACACCATGCTTATCATAGCCACATTTTAACGAAAAAATCTACCAAGAGAAAACGTATTTTGGCTTACAGTGCAATAGCTGATAAGACTATGGAAAGAACCATCAAAAACATGTTGGGTCTTTGTTAACATTATTATTAACTTTATGATCAGCCAATAAAGAGTTTACAGAAGGTAAACCGCTGACGTAAAAAAGAAAGGAGAATTTATGCCAAGATCAGTTAATCACGTTGCTTCAAGAGCAAGAAGAAAAAAGATTTTGAATCGTACCAAAGGGTACTTCGGTAAACGTAAAAATGTTTGGACCGTTGCCAAAAATACTTGGGAAAAAGGACAACAATATGCGTACCGTGATCGCAAAGCGAAAAAAAGAGCATTTAGAAGTTTGTGGATTACTCGTATCAATGCGGGTGTTCGCGAATATGGCATCTCTTACTCAGTATTCATGGGTAACCTAGCAAAGAAGGGAATTGAATTAAATCGCAAAACCCTCGCCGACCTCGCAATGAACAATCCGGCAGCTTTCAAAGCTATCGTTGATTTAGTAAAGTAGTTTTACTCATTAAATCAATACAAACAAACATTAATCCTGTTTAATGCAAAATAAAAAGAAGGGAGTAAAATCCCTTTCTTTTTTTATTATAATAATATCAAAATATCGTCGTTAATTTATATCTTTGCAGTTAAAAGATTTTAATAATGAAAAAACTAATTTTTTCCCTTGCTATTCTATGTTTTGGATTGATTTCCAACGCTCAAAGATCTGAAATTGGGGGCATGTTTGGAACCTCTTTCTATATGGGAGACATCAATCCAAGCACTCTTTTTCCCAATTTTAAACCATGTGGAGGAATTTTATATCGTTACAATTTCGATTCTCGCTGGGCTCTAAAAGCCAATATCCTTTTTGCTGACGTTGAAGCAAGTGATATGGGTACCAATAATGGTTATGCCAGAAACTTAAGCTTTAGATCCCCCATTACTGAAATTTCAGCTCAAGTTGAACTTAATTTTTTTAACTTGTATAATATCCCAGCCCGAAACCATTTTTCTCCTTATATCTACGTCGGAATTGATGTTTTTTCTTTCAATCCGCAAGCTCAAATAAATGGTGTTTACTATGACTTACAAAGTCTTGGAACTGAAGGTCAAGGTTTAATTGAAGATTTTCAACCTTATAATTTAGTTAGCATGGCTATCCCTTTTGGTATGGGTTTGAAACTAAATGCCGGTAAACATATCTCTTTTGGACTTGAATGGGGAATGAGATACACCTTTACTGATTATCTGGATGACGTAAGTGGCGTTTATTTTGATAATGAAGCTTTAAAAATTCAAAAAGGAAATCTAGTCGCTCAATTGGCTGATCGTTCCGATATTATCCATGTAGCCGGAACTCAAAGAGGCAATTCAAAAACTAAAGATTGGTACTCCTTTGCTGTCTTTACTATGACCTTTAAAATTGGAAATGAAGATACTTCTTGCAATATACGTTATAATCTAAAACCAAAAAGTAACAATAGTGGTACAAAATATTGATAGATCGAAAATTCCTTCTCATATTGCCATTATCATGGATGGTAATGGCAGATGGGCTGTTGAAAAAGGTCAAGATAGAATCTATGGTCATCAAAATGCGATTGACGCCGTTAGAAGTGTGATCGAAGGTGCCGGAGAAATTGGCGTAAAATATTTAACCTTGTTTAGCTTTTCTTCTGAAAACTGGAACCGCCCAAAAAATGAAGTAGACGCACTGATGAGCCTTTTTGTTAAATGTATCCATTCGGAAATGAATACCCTTATGGAAAACAAAGTGAAATTACTTGCTATCGGTGATCTTAATACGCTTCCTGAAGATTGTCAATCGGAACTGCATGATGCTCTTGAACAAACTAAAAATAATTCCGGGTTGTCTCTTGTTTTAGCTTTAAGTTATAGTTCAAGAAATGAGCTGACTCATGCTATGAAACTTATTTCACAAAAAATTAAAAATAATATCCTTCAACCTGAAGATATCAACGAAAATACGATTCAACTACACTTATATACTCATGAAATACCTGATCCGGATATCTTAATTAGAACCGGTAGAGAACAACGTATAAGCAATTTCCTCCTTTGGCAACTCTCTTATACAGAACTCTTTTTCTCACCTATTCTTTGGCCCGATTTTAGAAAAGAGGATCTTTGGTCCATCATATCTGAATTTCAAAACAGAGAAAGACGATTCGGAAAAACATCCGAACAACTTATTAATCAATGATTTTTTACTATATTTGCCAGCTAATTATACAAAGTAAATGACCCGACCCATTTTAAAAACCCTTTTTGTTGCAATTTCTCTATTCCTCTTGAATATAAATGGTTATTGCCAAACTGATTCGTCTTCTACCAATGATAAACCTAACGCTACTATTGACCTATCAGTACCAAAAAGATATGAAGTGGGAGAAATAACCACTTCTGGTTCTTCTAGCTTTGATACGCGTCTGTTGCTTTTTGGTGTTGGTGACCTTATTGAAGTACCCGGTGATGATATTTCAAAATCAATCAAAAGAATCTGGAGTACTGGCCTCTACGAAGATATCGATATCAGTGTTACACAAATTGTTGGTGATCTCATTTTTCTGAATGTTTACGTTGCCGAAAGATCAAGATTGGTCTCTTTCGGTTTTAAAGGAACACGCAAAACTGAAGAAACTGACCTTAGAGAATTAATTAAAATTGCTCAAGGAAATATCGTAAATGATAATATGAAACAAACTTGTATCAATATGATAAAGAAATTTTATATTGATAAAGGTTATTACAATTGCGACGTTACAGTTGAAGAGTTTAAAGATGATAAAATTTCAAGAGGTGTTACTTTGTTTTTTACTGTGAATAAAGATAGAAAAGTTAAAATCGATAGAATCTTTTTCGTTGGTAGTGAAGGTGGCGTTTCCCCTGGAAGATTAAAAAAATCTATGGAAAACACTAAAGAAATGACTCGTATTATGCCTTTCTATAAAGCAGATACTGTGATCGCATACTTTATTAAACATCCTGAATATTACAAATCTAAAGATTTATTGGAACATTTGGAAGATTTCTTTTCTGATAGAGTAAAAATTAGAATCACTAAAACTTCTAAATTCATCAAAGAAGAGTATGAAAAAGACAAAATAAGTCTTATCAGCAAATACAATGAATATGGCTACAGAGACGCCTTTATTGAAAGAGATTCTCTTGTTTTCACTAAAGGTAAAGTTGATGTATATTTATTTGTAAATGAAGGGGATAAATACTTTTTCCGGAATATCACTTTTGCTGGAAATACAAAATATAACTCCGATCTATTATATCAGTTGCTTAATATTTCTGAGGGTGAAGTGTATAATCAAACCCGGTTGATGACCAATTTAACGGCTAATGAATCTGGAAATGATATTAGTTCATTATACATGAATGATGGATATCTGTTTTTTAATGCAAACCCGGTAGAAGTTTTAATTGAAAACGACTCAATAGATATTGAAATAAGAATTCGTGAAGGAAGGCAAGCGGTCTATAATAGAATCATGGTTTCAGGAAACACTAAAACTAGTGACAATGTCATTTTAAGAGAAGTTACTACGATTCCGGGACAATTATTTAATAGAGCCGATTTGATTCGTACACAACAAGTTTTACTGTCATTGGGCTATTTCAATCAAGAAACCATGAATGTAATTCCTAAGCCAAACGAAACAGATGGAACCGTTGATTTGACTTATATGGTTGAAGAAGCTTCTTCTGACCAATTAGAATTATCACTAGGCTATAGCGGACAATCTATTGGATTAATATTAAGTGCTGGGGTTACTTTTAATAACTTTTCTTTTAAAAAGATGTTCAAAAAAGAGGCTTGGACTCCCGTACCCGGTGGTGATGGACAAAGATTAGCATTAAAAGCATCAGTTACTCAAAAGTACTACCAATATTACGTATTTTCATTCACTGAACCATGGGTGGGAGGTAAAAAACCTAACTCTTTAACCACTTCTTTAACTTATCAAGTTCAAACAAATGGTAAAGTGGTTTCAGACGATTCTTATAGCGCTTTAAAAATATTAGGAGCATCTGCAACCTACTCAAAAAAAGTAAAATGGCCTGATGACTATTTCCAAGTATCTCATACACTACTTTATCAAAGATACGAAGTTAAAAATTACAGCTCTTTATTCGTGTTCTCAGATGGTTATTCAAATAATTTAAGCTACACCTTCTCTGTAGGAAGAAGCTCTGTAAATGCCCCTATTTACCCTCGTGAAGGATCTGATATTTTGTTCTCAGTCCAATTAACTCCTCCATACTCTTTATTCAGCAATAAAAACTATTCTTCATTAGGTGCTCAGGAAAAATACAAATGGTTGGAAATGCATAAATGGAAATTTAATTTGTCATGGTACACTAAAATTGTGGAAAATCTAGTGCTAAATGTCAGATTTAAATCGGGATTTATGGGTTATTACAACAAAGATATTGGACCATCCCCATTTGAAAGATTCTACTTAGGTGGAGATGGACTTTCCACATGGGCTTTAGATGGCAGAGAAGTGATTGGTATGAGAGGATATACAGATGCATCATTGACACCTAAGGTCAACAGTTCAACTGTAGGAGGATCCATTTATAATAAATTCACTGCTGAACTAAGATACCCTATCACTTTAAATCCAAGTGCCACTATTTACTTATTGGCATTTGCAGAAGCCGGAAAAGCATGGTTAGATCCAAGACAATACTCCCCTTTCAATATGTATAAATCTGCCGGTGTTGGGGTCAGAATCTTCTTGCCTATGTTTGGGCTTCTAGGTTTTGACTGGGGATACGGATTTGATCCTATTCAAGGCGAAGCTAGCGCCAATAAAGGACAATTCCATATCTCAATTAACCAATCCATCGATTAACTTTTAACAAATGTGGGTTTCAATGGTCTAATAAAGAAATTATTAAATTTAAACACTATGAAAAAAAACATTTTATTTGCTTTTGTAATGGTCTTGATGACATTACCCGTTTTTTCTCAAAAATATGCTTATATTGATTCTGAGTATATTTTAGGAAATGTTCCTGAATACAAAGAAGCCCAAGCGGAATTAGATAGAATTGCTGCTTTATGGCAAAAAGAGATCGAAGCAAAATTTAAAACTATTGACTCTATGTACAAAAGTTATCAAGTTGAAGCGATCACTTTACCTGATAATCTAAAAAAGAATCGTGAAGACCAAATTATTGCTGCTGAACAAGATGCTAAAAATCTTCAAAAAAGACGTTTTGGTAAAGATGGAGACCTATTCAAGAAAAGGGAAGAATTGGTAAAGCCTATTCAAGATAAAGTTTTTGCCGCAATCGAAGAGTATTCCAAAGAAAAAGGGTATGCTTTTGTTTTTGACGTTTCCGGAGCTATGACTATCGTATATGCTGACGAAAAATTTGATATCAATGACGCCATTTTAGAAAAATTGGGAATTACTCCGACAAAATAATTATTAATATAAATTCAATATTTTAAGTTTATGAAAAAAACTATTTTAGTGGTTATGATGCTCTTATGCTCTGCCGGCATCACAACTTATGCACAAGGCAAATATGGTCATATTAATTCTCAGGAAATTATGAAAAAAATGCCTGGTGTGGATTCTTTACAAATTAAAATTCAAATTTTCCAACAACAAATGCAAGATGTTTATCAATCTATGGTTGATGAATATCAAATTAAAAAAGAAAAATTTGATAAAGAAGCCGGTACAATGACAACATCCGTAAGAAAAATGAAAGAAGATGAACTCGTTACTCTTCAAAACAGAATTATGGAATTTCAAAATTCAGTTCAAGGTGATATTGAAGAGGAACAATATCGTTTATTAAAACCTTATCAAGATGCGCTCCAAAAAGCAATTGATGACGTAGCTAAAGAAAAAGGTTTTACATACATTTTTGATACTCAAATTCTACTTTATTCAGGTGGTGAAGATATCGCTCCTTATGTAAAAGCTAAATTAGGCTTAAAATAATAACTATTAAATTATCTAATAAATGAAAAAAAGAACCATTATTTTAGTTCTATTATTAACTGGCTTATTTGCAACTTCCTTTGCTCAATCTAAAGCTAAGTTTGGGCATATAGATTACGGTGCCATTATTAAATTGATTCCCGGAGTTGATACCGCTCAAACTGTATTAGAAACATTTCAAAAAGATCTTCAAACAGAAGGGGAACAAATGGCCGCTGAATTTAAAAAGAAAAATGCTGAATATGAAGCTTTAGCATCCAATCCTTCTACTGCTCCTGCCATTTTGAAATTTAAAAAAGATGATTTGGAAAAACAATACAAGAAAATTGAAGATTTTTCCAATCTAATGCAAGAAGAGATCCAAAAAAAGCAATTGGAATTGTTAAAACCATTTCAAGATGCACTCATAAAAGCAATTGAAAAAGTAGCCAAAGAGGGTAACTTTATTTATATTTTTGATACATCAACTCTAATCAGCTACGATAGAGGTGAAGATATTGGTCCAAAAGTGAAAGAAGCGTTAGGAATTAAACCTTAATTTATCGTTTAATAATAACTTTTCCCATCATTTTCTCCTCAATTTTGTTTACTTTGTAAACAAAATAATAGATATAAACGCCATCAGGGCAATTTTCAGCATTCCAGTCATTTTGATAATCAGATGACTGGAATATTGTTTTTCCGGAACTATTTTTCACTATCAATCTAGGGTCAACACAATTTTCTAGCCCTTCTATTACAAATAGATCATTATACCCATCTCCGTTTGGAGTAAATATATTGGGAATTGTAATTTTTACCGGTACAGATTCAGGAATATCTTGATTTTGTATTATCGGATCATGTTGATTACTTACTTGATTTGCAATTGGTTTAGAATTCAACACTGGTTTTTCAGGGATGGTTTGTTGAACCGGAATCACAGAATTACTTATTGGGGAGGTATTATTAACAATTACTACATTCTGAGAGGTAGATGCCGTATAATTTGGATTAATGGCTGTAGTAGAAGTTGGTGCTATTTCTTCATTTTCAGCATTTTTCTTTTTTTCTTTGGTTTCAGAAACCTTAAAAGTATCTTGTTTTTGATTATTGGTATCTAGTGGTAGAATTACTTGTGTATTTTGATCCATTTTTGACAAATTACTAGGAGCTTGTTGCGTTTTGTTAAGAGAATGTATCGCCATGATAGAAACTGCTGTTACAAGAGCTACTGAACCTGTGATAGCAGCAGCTTTGAATGGTGCAGCTGCAACTTTTGCGAAGATCGAACCTGTTTTAGAAGCAGCAGTACCACTTCCTTGAATAACAGACTGGCTTGCTGCTTGAGGAAATAAAACATTTAGCTGTGATTCAATATTGGACCAACACCCTTGTGAGGGTTGTTCTGTTATGTTTTCCAGTAAATTTTTTAAATTGTTGTTTTCCATATTGTTCATCATAAAATCTCCCCTTCTTTTTTCATTTTTCAAATTTATAGATTCGTTCTTGAAGCCATGTTTTACCTTTTGACATTCTCGATCTTGCAGTTCCAACATTAATTCCCAGCTCTTGAGAGATCTTTTCATAATCATATCCTTCAAAGGCAACCAGATTGAAAACACATTTTAAATGTTCCGGCATCTGCTGAAGAATCTTAAGAAGATCTTTCGCTGTCAAATGAGCAAGACCGTCCATATCATTTGAGCTTGGGATCACGACATTTTCATCATCAAGTGATCCTACCAAGTAATGCTTATTATTTTTCCTAAAGTAGGATATTGATGCATTGACCATAATTGAATGAATCCAGGTTTCCAAAGAACTTTCTTGTTTAAATTTTTCTAATCCGGAAAATACTTTTACAAACCCGTCAATCATAATATCTTCCGCATCTTCTTTCGTTTTTGCATATCTCATACAAACTACCAACATCTTCGAAGCGTACTTTTCATAAAGTTTACGCTGACTATTTCTGTCTTGTTTCAGACAGCCTTCCAATAATTCCTTATCAGTTCTAGATATGCTCACGTTAATTTTTGACGAAAAAAAAGGGGAAATGTTCCCCGTTTTTTATAAATTGAACTTGTTTAATTTACTTAAGTGATTTGACAATTGCTTCCACTTCTCTAATATAGTCTCGTTTTTGTTCTTGAGGGGCATACACAAATCCATCGATTGTAATACAATTTTCTCCCGAAGGATCTAAAAATGAAAAACTATAGAAAGATCCTCCCATGTGGTCTTTTACTGACTCCCACATTCCTCTTAACTCAAAGCCTTGCTTAGTTCCGATCTTATAAGGTTCATATAATGGGAATCCTTCATTTTCAGCTACAATAGGATAGGATCCCTTAATAGCTCCCGGAATAAACTTTTTGGTAATTTCATTACGGGTTTTAATAAGACTTTCTTTGGATAAATTATTAAGTGGTGTTTTAAAAATCATAATAAACCTATCATTTTTGGCTGTTCTAAATCTTAACCACATAAAGTTTGGTTCCTCTCTCGCAATGAAATAGTGTTGAGGAACACTGATTGAATAACCGAATTTTTCTTTGATTTTAGTTTCAATTCCTGCATTTTTATTAGTTTGATAAAAGACTTGAAGTCTTTTTAAATCATTTTCATATAAAACCGGCATAAAATCATTTTGTTGATCTAAAAACATTTTAACGCAAGTATCTGCATTGGTTCCTTTAACATGAACATAGATTTGCGGACTTGCCCATACATTTCTTTCAACTGTTATTCTATTGGAAGAATAATCCGGATTAATATCAAAATGAACAATATTTCTATGACGTTGAAAGGTTCCTTTAAACTCTTGATTACTGAAATTTAACAAATCAAACATGGGTTCAATTTGATTGATTGCTGGTTGTGGTTGTGTTAAGACATCCGTTACCTGCTTTTTCAATGAATCAGTAAAAAATTGATCGTCTGTAATCAAAATTAATTCTCCGGCTTTACCATTTGAAAAATTATCTGATTTAAACCCTGTTGTTGAGCCTCTTTTGCAACTTTGAATAGCAAAAAAGGATGTAATAACTAATACAATTAATAGGAACTTCTTCATATAACAAACTTTTATTTTTGTAACGCAAAAATATAATATTTTATTTCAGAATTTTTATGCTAATCTTTATTTTCATTAATAGTAAATGATCTATAATTCTTCATTAGTTTTTGGAAACATTTTCATAATTTTTTGAAATGCAAATTCTGCATGTCTTCTTTCAGATTCCGGAGTTTGACCTGCAATGTGGGGAGTTAATGTAACCTGTTTGCATTCTGAGAGTTGTACAAGAGTTTGATTCCAATTTTCCTTTGCCGGAATTTGTAAATTCACATTTTCATATTCTAAAACATCCAAACAAGCATGTGCAATCTTTTGATTTTGAATAGCTTGGAGTAGATCTTGAGTATTTAAAACTGCACCTCGTGAAGAATTGATGAGAAGGACTGGTTTTTTAATTTGATTAAAAAAATGTTCATTTAAAAAATGATGATTTTCCGGTATATAATTGATATGTATAGAAACAACATCGCTTTTTGCTAATAGATAATCTAAGGTTACTTCCTGAATCTTATCCTGATTAAAACCAGATTTGAATTTATCATAAACAAGAATTTCCGGATTAAAATGTTTAAGTATATTTGCAAAAGCCTGACCGGTATTACCAAAACCGATAATTCCTATAACAAGAGAATGGATCTCTTTTCCTTTATTTTTCTCACGAAGCCAAAGTCCATTCCGAACTTCCTGGTTTGCTTCATTAATATGTCTAAGAGTTATAAGCAAAAGAGCCAAACAATGTTCTGCGACAGCCGGGGCGTTTCCTTCGGGTGTGCTGATACAGGTGATTCCTTGTTTTTCTGCAAAATTAAGATCGATACTTTCCATACCAGCTCCCAAACGAACAATAAATTGGAGATGGGGTTTAGAAGCAATCGCTTTTTGGTCTAGTAAAAATTTGCTACGAATAATCAAACCAATATATTGATCGGATTTATCAATAAATTGTTGATGAGTAATGTCTAATATCGTTTCACATAAAAATCCTGCCCTTTCGAGATGCTCGGCAAGGACAGGATCAGCTTTATCAACGATAAGAATTTTTTTTTGCATCAGAATGACAAGTGATTATTTCTTGCTTTTTGACGTAAGGTTTTAAGAGCTCTCTCTTTGATTTGACGAACGCGTTCACGACTAAGATCAAGGCGGTCACCAATTTCATCTAAAGTATACTCATGAGTAGTGTTGATTCCGTAGTACAATTTCAAAACTGCTCTCTCATTTTCAGGAAGAATAGAGAGAACTTGTTCCACTTCTTTATTTAATGATTCTTGCATCAAGCTACTATCGGTTCTTTCGTCAGTATCGGGGACAAAAGTATCGATAAAAGCAGTGTCCTCTTCGGGAGAGATAGCAGCATCCATAGATTGGGTGTGCGAATTCATTTTCAAAAGTTCAGCGACTTTATACTCAGGAAGGTCTACAAATTGAGAAATCTCTTCGACAGTTGGTTGTCTTTGGAGAGATTGTTCCAATTTAGCGATCTCTTTTTTAAGTTTATTAATACTACCGACTTGATTTTGAGGTAATCTTACAATACGCGCTTGATCGGCAATAGCTTGATGAATAGCTTGACGAATCCACCAAACGGCAAAGGAGATAAATTTAAATCCTCTTGTTTCGTCGAATCTTGTAGCAGCTTTCATTAGGCCCAGATTGCCTTCATTGATTAAATCTTGAAGACCGATTCCTTGATTTTGGTACTGTTTCGCAACAGAAACCACAAATCTTAAATTTGTTTTGGTTAATTTCTCCAAGGCTTCAAGGTCGCCCATTTTGATTTTTCTCGCCAACTCAACCTCTTGTTCAGCAGAAATTAACCCCTCTTTTCCGATATCTGCCAGATATCTATCCAGAGATGCACCATCTCTGTTGGTGATTGATTTGGAAATTACTAGTTGTCTCATAAAAAATAGAAATTTTTCAAATTGCTTAATTAGTTATATATTAGTTAATTATATTGTTTATAGTCCTTTTTATATAGTGTTAGTATATGTAAGACGAAAAAATAACGAAAAAGTTAACAAAAAATTATAATTTTTTTATTTTTTTTCCGAACAATTAAATATTTTATATACTTTTGCCGACCCAAAAATATAGTATAAACTAAAATTAAATTATTAACATGTACGCAATCGTAGAAATAGCAGGGCAACAATTTAAGATTGAAAAAGATCATAAGATCTTTGTTCATCGCCTAAAAGCTGAAGAAGGGTCGCAAGTTACTTTCGACCGCGTGATGCTTGTGGATAATGACGGTACAGTAAAAGTAGGAGCTCCAACCGTAACAGGTGCAACAGTATCCGCTACCGTTTTAAATCACTTAAAAGGAGAAAAAGTTCTTGTCTTCAAGAAAAAAAGAAGAAAAGGATATCAAAAAATGAATGGACACCGTCAATATTTGACAGCCATCAAGATCGAAGATATCACCATTTAATTAACTGAATATTAACAAATAAAAACAAATACGCATGGCACATAAGAAAGGTGTCGGTAGTTCACAAAACGGTCGTGAATCCGAAAGTAAACGTTTAGGTGTTAAAATATATGGTGGTCAAGCTGCTAAAGCAGGTAATATCATCATTCGCCAAAGAGGGACTGTTCATTTTCCTGGTGTTAACGTGGGAATGGGAAAAGATCATACTCTTTTCTCTTTAGTTAACGGAACTGTTGAGTTTAAAAGAAAAGCTAATGGAAAATCTTATGTTTCCGTTAACCGTTCTGAAGAAGCTGAAGCATAAATAAGACATTTATTCAAAAAAAAACGCTCATTTTTCAATGAGCGTTTTTTTTATTTTCTTTTTTCCATTTCTTCATGAATTTTGGATGCTAATTCAAAATCTTCACTTTCAATAGCTCCCTGTAACAGTGTCTCTAATTCTTCATCCGTCATTTCTTTAATTCGACTATCAATAAACAAGTCATACTCTTGATTATCTGCTTCTTCGTCATCGTTATTAAAAATTTCATTTTCAGAATATTTGGATGGTACAATTGAAACTTCTTCAATAATTGAACTTTCAACAAACAATTGAGCTCCACTTAACATGGTAATAGCTACAGCATCCGAAGTTCTCGCATCTAAAATAATGGTTTCATCTCCATTGGTTAAATACAGATTTGAATAATAGATTCCCTCTTCAAATTTTTCAATTTGTACTTTAACAACTTTGTAGCCTAAAAGATCTGAAAAGTTCTTAAACAATTCATGAGTCGTTGGTCTTCTTGACGTGACTTTATTTAAAACCAAAACAATAGTTTTTGCTTCACTTAGGCCTATCACAATAGGGAGAATCCTCTCTCCTAGTTTCTCCTTCAAAAGAAGAACGTAGGCATCATTTGGTGTTTGCGAATTTTGAACATCAACAATTTCAAGTTCAATATAGGTTGCCATGGTAGGTTAAATTATTTATTTATTTTCTTTAACTTCAGCATTAGGTTCAACATAGATTGGAATATGGTCTTTTTTAATCACAGAATAAATGATCAATCCCAGCCCGATAATAATAAAAGGGATACTTAACCATTGACCAATAAGTAAAGACATTCCTGTTTCTTTTGCAACTTGAACTTCTTTGAAATATTCAATAATAAAACGAGCAGTAAAGATCACAAAAAGAAGTATTCCAGTGGTTCTTCCGGCAGCAATTTTTCCTTTAGTTATTTTAAAATAATATAAAATCATAAAACAGAAAAGAAGGAAATAAACGGAAGATTCGTATATTTGAGCTGGATGTCTCCATGTATTTGCAACACCAGGTCCACCATGCGTAAAATTAAATGCCCAAGAAACATTCGTAATACTACCTACAATTTCATGATTCATAAGATTTCCAAGTCGAACAAAAGCCGCAGCAATTGGTATCACGATACACAAGCGATCCAATAACCAAAATACATTCATTTTATGTTTCCAAGCGAAATAGGAAAGAAAGACAATCAGAGAGATCACTGCTCCATGACTAGCTAATCCTTGATATCCGATGAAGTTCCAATTGGCATCAATAGGCAAAAGCACTTGTAATGGGTTTTGAATCAATTGTTCAGGTTCATAAAACAAAAAATGGCCAAGACGAAGTCCTACTAATGTCCAGATAATAGTCCATAAAGAGAGTTTATCTAAAAGCTTTTGGCTTAAATTTTCATGTTTAAAAACTCTTTGAAGAGTCAAATAGGCAAGGTAAAAACCGGTAGCTAAAAGAACCCCATACCATCTCACTTGGAGGGATCCTATTGAGAACAAAATCGGATCTACTGTCCAGTTAACCAAAGCAAAAGTACTATCCATAATGATGATTAAAAAGTGTAACAAATTGGTAACGCAAACATACAAAAAAAATCTTATCTTTGCAGATCAAATATGAATCATTGATTCAATAAATTAAAGAAAATTATAACTAATAAAAAATAAAGATAATGTCAAAAGTATTAATTATTGGCGCCGGAGGAGTTGGAGCGGTTGTTGCTCACAAATGTGCGTCAGTTCCGGAAGTTTTCTCCGAAATTATTTTAGCAAGTAGAACCAAAGCAAAATGTGATAAAATTGCAGCAGCTGTTGGAGGAAATAGAATTCAAACTGCTCAAGTAGATGCTGACAATGTAGAAGAAACGATACAATTGATTAATCAATTCAAACCGGATTTAGTCATTAATGTGGCACTTCCTTATCAGGATCTTCCAATTATGGATGCTTGTTTAGCAACCAAAACTAACTATATGGATACGGCCAATTACGAGCCAAAAGATGAGGCTAAATTTGAGTATAAATGGCAATGGGCGTACCAAGATAGATTTAAAGAAGCTGGTATTATGGCTCTTTTAGGTTGTGGATTTGATCCCGGAGTTACCAGTATTTATACCGCTTATGCCGCAAAACACCACTTTGATGAAATCAATTATCTGGATATTGTAGACTGTAATGCGGGTGATCATGGCAAAGCTTTTGCTACTAATTTTAATCCTGAAATCAATATCAGAGAGATCACTCAAAAAGGTAAGTATTGGGAAAACGGAAAATGGATTGAAATTGACCCTATGTCCATTCATAAACCAATTCATTATCCAAATGTTGGTGAAAAAGAATCTTATCTTTTGTATCATGAAGAATTAGAATCCCTAACCAAAAATTATCCAACTCTTAAGAGAGCCCGTTTCTGGATGACTTTTGGGCCAAAATACATTAATGTGTTAAACGTACTTCAAGAAGTTGGTTTAACAAGCATTAAACCAATCCTTTATGAAGGCAGAGAGATCGTTCCTCTTCAATTTTTGAAAGCCGTTTTACCTGAACCATCCTCATTAGCTGAAGGTTATACCGGACAAACTTCAATAGGTTGTCAAATAAAGGGGATCAAAGATGGACAAGAAAAAACATATTTTGTTTGGAATAATTGTGACCATGCAGTAGTTAATAAAGAGATTGGTGCTCAAGCGGTATCTTATACCACCGGAGTACCTGCTATGTTAGGTGCAAAAATGATCTTGACCGGAAAATGGAAAGGTACCGGAGTGTTCAACGTAGAAGAATTTGATCCTGATCCATTTATGGCAGAAATTGGGAAATATGGGCTCCCCTGGAATGAAGAGATCAACAAACCTTTAAGTGTTGAAAAATAATCTAACAAACCCCTATACTGAATCAAAAAGGTCGGAACAATCCGGCCTTTTTTTGTTGTTGGGTTTTGGGTCTTGGTTTTTAGTTTTTTATATTTTTACTTATTATTTATAACTTTTTATATGTCGCGAATGCAAATAATAAACGAATAATTTACCAACATTTCATTTGCTTATTTGCTTATTATCTCATTTGCTTATTATTAATCTGTGGTCATCTGTTTAATCAGTGTTATCAGCGTGCTATTAAATCCCAAATTAACAATAATCTGTTCACAACTAGAATAAAAAAAATCCTGCTTTAATATACTAATATAGTAACTTTGCACGTTTAAACTATTTGTTATGACAAAAGTAGCTCTATTTGCCGGTGGAAATTCCGGAGAACATGAAATCTCATTGAAGACAGGAAGAAATATCCAAGATATGTTGGATAAGTCTAAATTTGAAACCTATTTTATTGTCGTTAAAGGCATTGACTGGTCTTATACGCATGAAGATGGATCCATTTTGTATGTCAATAAAGATGATTTTTCATTAACGATCAATCAAAAAAAGATCCAGTTTGATGTAGTTTTTAATGCCCTTCACGGTGATCCCGGTGAAAATGGGAAGCTACAATCATACTTTGAAATGATGAATATTCCTTATACAGGTTGTGATAGTTTCTGCTCAGCCATCACTTTTAACAAATATTTTTGCAATATTGCGGTGGCTAAATTCGGAGTTCCTGTTGCTCCATCTGTACATTTTTATAAGGATGAAATCATCAATTTTCAAGAAATCATTGATATTTGTGGCCTTCCTTGTTTCGTAAAACCTTGTAACTCAGGTTCCAGTGTGGGGGTCAATAAAGCACATAACCTGGAAGAATTAAAAGAAGCTATTCAAATTGCATTTTCTGTGGATCAACAGATTATGGTTGAGCAATTTATCCCTGGAAGAGAACTTACTTGCGGGGTTGCTAAATTTAAAGGAGAAGTGAAAGCCCTTGCTGTTTCAGAAATTTTAAGTAAAAAAGAGTTTTATGATTTTGAAGCAAAATATACGCCCGGATTCCTAGAAGTCGTTACTCCAGCAGACATTCCATCTGATTTAGATCAAAAAATTAAAACGTATTCCGAAACTATCTTTAAAAGATTTGGTTGTAAAGGAGTTGTCAGAATTGACTATATCGTTACGCCTGAAAATAGCCCAATCTTCTTGGAAATCAATACGATTCCGGGACAAACTGCCGTTAGTTTAGTCCCTAGACAAGTTAAATACAACAACATAGATCTTCAAGAGTTTTATGGTGCTTTAGTTTTAGATGCATTAAATAATTAAACCAATATACAATGAAAAGATATCCTCTCATCCTACTTTTTCTAAGCTTTTTTTCTCTTTTTGGGCAATACTCAGATACCGACATTGTTAAATATATTGATCAATATAAAGATCTGGCTATCAGGAATATGTACGATTTCAAAATTCCGGCTAGTATTACGATAGCTCAAGGGATTTTTGAAAGTGCATGTGGTACAAGTCGTTTAGCCACTGAAGGGAATAACCACTTTGGAATCAAATGTCACAAAGAGTGGTCCGGAGATACCATTAAAGTGGACGATGATGCCCTACAAGAGTGTTTTCGAAAATATGAAAAAGTGGAGGAATCTTATGACGATCATTCTCGTTTTTTAACTTCCAGACCTAGATATGCCAATCTTTTCACATTGGATATCATGGATTATACTGCCTGGGCAAAAGGCCTTAAAGAAGCAGGTTATGCAACCAACCCTAAGTACGCTGAGAGGATAATCAGCCTGATTGAACGTTTTCAAATTGCCGCATTGGATACCATTTATCAGGAAAGGTTAGCTAAAGGATGGTTTGAAATGTCGCATCCTGAAGTAGTTATTCAAGAAGAACCGACTAAAGAAGAATTTATTCAAGCCAATAACTATAATCCTATTTTTGTACCAAATTTAGCAAATTACACTCAAGTGACCTATCCTTTTTCTGAAAGACCCACTTACGAAAACAACAAAACATTATTTGTTGTAGCTCAAAAAGGGGATACTTATGCTTCTATTGCTCAAGCTGTTCAGTCAGATGAAAAGAGTATACGCTACTATAATGATGTTCCACCTAAAAGAATACTAAATCCGGGTGAAATTGTTTATATTGAAAGAAAAGCAAAATCTTCTACCACACTAACTCATAAATTGGATGCATCAGAAAGTTTTCATTATATCTCTCAAAAATATGGCATCAGAATGTCTACCCTTATGGATGCGAATGAGTTTACTGAGAAATCCGTAGTGAAACCCGGAAGTATTATAAAATTAAATAAAGAGCGTAAGTGTTTCTTAGATAAAATATTCAAATAATAAACAAAAATATTTATGAGAAAATTGATTATCATTATTGGTCTATTATTTGTAAGTCATCCGTTATTGATTGCTCAGACACTGAATGAGCAGGCCGTTTTAAAATATGTGGAAACTTATTCTTCCGTTGCTGTTAAATGTGGAGAACAATATCATGTACCTGCCAGTATCCTTTTGGCTCAAGCGCTCATTTACACTAAAGCCGGGACCAATCATTTGTCTAAGATCCCAAACAACCACATGGCAGTAACCTGTACAAAAAATGATGTTGACAACAGATACCATCAAGATGATAATCTTAAAAATATCTGTTTTAAAAAATATGAAAAAGTGGAAGATTCCTATTTAGATTATTTGAAAAAGATTAACGAAAATGCACTTTATGCGCCTTTGTTTAAATTGGATTCCAAAGATTATAAAGGATGGGCCAATGGATTACAGAAAATTGGACATTCAACTTCACCTAGTTATGGAAATCAATTAATTCAATTGATAGAAACTTATAAATTATTTCGATTTGATTCTCCAATTGTTGAAAAACAAGAAGTTCCAAAAGAGGAGCCTGTTGTTGTTGAAGTACCCATTAGAGTAGAAATTGACCCCGCTTTATTAGAACCCAAAACCACTGAAAAACCAAAACAAACTGAACCAACACAAATTCCTCTGGTAGAAATAGTTGATTCTTCAAAAACGAATCCATCAATTTCAGTTATCACTCCAGAGCCTAAATTAGATACTATTTCAACATCTACTGTCATTCCTGTACAAGAGGAAACAAAACCAATTGTGTCTCGCGTGTATACCATCACAGACATTTCCGGTTTAGCAACGGTTTATTATCCTTATTCAGATCGTCCTGTTTATGAACAAGATGGGTTAAAATTTGTGATTGCAGTGAAAGGGGATAGTTTTGAGAAAATTGCCCAATCGGTTCAACTACCCGAAACCCATTTAAGACTTTACAACGACTTGTACGAATATAAATATCAACCGGTTGAAGGGGAAGTAGTTTATATCCAAAAGAAAAAAACAAAATGTAAAACAGAATACCACACCATAGAAATGGGAGAATCTCTTCGATATATTTCTCAAATTTATGGAATTCAATTAGAGAAGATCTTAGAAAGAAATGACGAAGAGAATATTGGTGTTGGGTATATTTTATGTATTTCCTGTAAAAAATAGTATATGGCAAAATCTTTTTACTATTTCAATCCGACTACCCTATCTTTTGAGAAAACAGAGTTTACTTTCAAGGATCTTGCCAAGAGAGCTCTTTGGTTAGTTGCAACTGCATTGTCATTTGCTTTGGTATTCGTTTGGTTGTCATTTTATGTCATTGATTCACCTAAGGAACGAAAACTTCAAAAAGAGAATAATGAATTAAAACAAAAGCTGAAACAAATCGATCAGCAATTAGATGTGATGCAGATTGTTATGAATGATATTCAAGACCGCGACGACAACATTTACCGCTCCATTTTTGAAGTTGAACCCATCCCTATTGAAAAAAGGAATCCATTTTTTAACAGAGACACTAAATACGACAATATTGCAGAACATGAAACTGTAAAATTGTTGAATATAATCTCTGACAAAACGGATCAAATGATCGTTCAGATGGCTTTAGAAAAAAGGTCATTAGATACTGTCTCCTCATTGGTAAACAGAAAAAGTGAGATGTTGAACGCTATTCCTGCGATTAGACCCATTAAAAATATGTATAGTGTTACTTCAGGTTTTGGGAGACGATTCCATCCAATTTTGAAAACAATCAGAATGCATACCGGAATTGACATTACTGCTCCTAAAGGGACTCCGATTTATGCAACAGCTGATGGAACAGTTTCAGCGGATCAAGGTGGTTCCGGATATGGTGTTACCGTTGTGATCAATCATGGTTATTCTTATCAAACACTTTATGCTCACATGTCGAAACGGATTGTGAAAACGGGACAACGAATCAAAAGGGGACAACTCATTGGATATGTTGGAAATACCGGTCTTTCTATGGGAGCTCACCTTCATTATGAAGTATTGAAAGGTGGATCTCCTGTGAACCCTGTTCACTATTTCTTCAGCGATATTACTCCTCAAGAATATGATGCCATCTTAGAATCTTCTAAGAAAATAAACCAAGCACTCTCATAAGATTTGAAGTATGAAAATCAAAATTAAAAAGATCAAAAAAATTTGGAGTGCCATCAGAAGAAATTGGCGTGTGAATCACCGTTTAGTAATCACTGATGAGTCTACACATGCGCACATTTTTGAAATGTTGCTAACTCCCAGAAGATTATTTGTTGTGATCACCACTTCAGCCTTTGTGTTGATTTTTCTTACAACGATGTTGATCGCATTTACACCACTTAGACTCTATGTACCGGGATACACCAATCCGGATGAGTATCGTTTATACAAAAAAATGGCTTATCGTGTTGATTCACTAGAAAATGCACTATCTCAAAATCAACAATATCTGGATAACTTTTTTAATGTTCTAAACGGTGTTGTTAAAGTTGAAGAAACTGAAGAAACCAATGAAAAAGTGGCTCTTCATCAAGATGAGGAAGAAGATGTTGTAAAAAGTGCAATTTCTGAAATTGAATCAAAAGCGGAGCAAATTACTATGAAAATCGTGGATAAAGGGGTTAAAACCAGCATGCCTTTAAAGCAAAAAGCAACTTTAAGTTCCATCACTCTTTCTCCTCCTGCGCTAGGTGTTGTATATAAAACATTCTCCATGAATGGAAAACATTATGGTATCGATATCAAAAATGAGAAAGGGACCCCGATCTCAACTGTTGCGAATGGTATTGTTTTATATGTCGGGTACACTCCAAAAGATGGAAATATGATTATGATTCAACATTCCGGAGATTTGATTTCGATTTATAAATGCACGGAAACATTTCTTAAGAAAGTGGGTGATAAAGTAACTATTGGAGACCCCATTGCAACAATGGGAAATACCGGATTGGAGAGCAAAAGCTATCACTTACATTTTGAACTTTGGTATAATGGAATTCCGGTTAATCCGATCGAATATATGTCAATTTATTAAATCTATTGAATGGAAAAAATAATTACACTTGATAATTCTGTAGCTGTTGGAGTTTACGGAAGAAATAATGGAAATATCGATCTTTTACGTCATATTTTCCCTAAAATCAAGATCACCGCTCGTGGAAATGAAGTAAAACTTCATGGAGAAGAGCATGAAGTTTCCCTTTTCGAGGATCGTTTCCAATTGATCGTTATTCATTATGAAAGATTTGGAAAGGTTACTGAAAATGATATTTTGAATATTACTGCTGCAGAAGATGACTCCTTCTACCGTTTGGACAAAAACGGTAATGAAGATGACATTATCGTTCATGGCAGAGACGGGAAAATCATAAAAGCGATCACTCCTAACCAAAAAAGACTTGTAGAAAGTGTAAAACATAATGATATGGTTTTCGCAATTGGCCCTGCGGGAACCGGTAAAACTTACACAGCTGTCGCTTTGGCCGTGAGAGCTCTTAAAAATAAACAGATCAAAAGGATTATCCTAACCAGACCAGCCGTAGAAGCAGGTGAAAATTTGGGATTTCTTCCCGGTGATCTTAGAGACAAGCTGGATCCCTATCTTCAACCGTTGTACGATGCATTGTGGGATATGATGCCCATGCCCAAACTGTTAAGTTATATCGAAGATAAAACGATCGAGATTGCCCCTTTAGCCTTCATGAGAGGCCGTACATTAGATAATGCATACGTGATTCTCGACGAAGCACAAAACGCCACAGAAGGTCAGATAAAGATGTTTTTGACCAGAATGGGGAAAAACGCAAAATTCTTTATTACAGGTGACATTACTCAAATCGACCTTCCTAGAAATCAACATTCAGGATTAATTCAAGCCAGTAGAATATTGAAAGATATTAAAGGGATTGAATTCATCTTTATGGAAAATATTGATGTAGTTCGACACCCCTTAGTAACGAAAATTATCACTTCGTACGAAAAATGGGAAAGTGACAGAATAAAACCAATTCAATCATGAATTTTAGATTGATCTTATTGCCTTTCAGCTGGATCTATTCTTTTATTGTTGGTCTCAGAAGATTCTTTTATAAAAAGGGATGGTTAAAAAGTTATTCATTCTCTCTTCCTACAATTTGCGTAGGTAATTTGAGAGTTGGTGGAACCGGAAAAACACCTCATATTGAATATTTAGTTGCTTATCTGAAAGATGATTATAAAATTGCCGTTTTGAGTAGGGGCTATGGAAGGAGATCGAAAGGATATGTTTTGGCCAATGAGTTACCTGATCACCTTAAAAACGCAGAAATGATTGGGGATGAGCCCCTTCAATTCCATCTCAAAAATCCGGATATTCCTGTGGCTGTATGTGAAAAACGAAGAATTGGAATTGAAAATCTGATCGCCCAGTTTCCTGATCTGGATTGTATTTTGTTAGATGATGCTTTTCAACATCTCGCCGTAAACTATTCTTTAAAAATATTACTCACAGAATACCATAAACCTTACGCCAAGGATCATCCATTTCCTGCGGGTAATCTTAGAGAAAGTAGAAATGCAGCCAAAAATGCAGATGTTGTAATCGTTACCAAAACTCCAAATCCTATTGATCCTAATTTGTTATTTAAAAAAAGGAATCAACTGCATTTGAATCATAACCAGGAACTCTTTTTTACTTCCATTTTCTATAAACCATTTATTCCTTTAACAGAGTCTGCCCGTTTGATCAATATGGAATGTATTGATGAATTGTTTGTGGTAACCGGAATTGCAAATCCTAAGCCTCTACTGACCCATTTGGAGCAAAATTATTCTAAAATTCACTGTTTTTCATATCCCGATCATTACATTTTTACTCCAAATGATCTTCAAAATATAAAAAATAACTTTGAACTTGACCCCGGAAAAAATGCAATAATTCTTACAACTGAAAAGGATTGGATGCGATTATCGGGAATTCAGGAAAATTGTTTACTTTTGCTGCCCGTTTTTTCAATCCCTATTGAAACGCGGTTTTTAGAACAAGAAGATACATTTTTAAATATTATTGAAAAATATGTTAGAAAAAATTAGAGAAAGTGCTGATTTTTTAGTAAAAAAAATCCATACTTCACCAAAAATAGCCATTGTTTTAGGATCAGGATTAGGTGGTCTTGTAGATCATATCCAGGTTGAAACCGAAATTCCCTACTCTGAAATACCCCACTTCCCGGTATCAACCGTGAAAGGTCATAGAGGAAGTATAGTGTTTGGTAAAATGAATGGTGTTGATATTGTTGTGATGTCAGGAAGATTTCATTTTTATGAAGGATACACCATGAAAGAGGTTACTTTTCCTTTACAAGTATTAAAAGAAATTGGAATCCAACAAGTTATATTGTCTAATGCAGCAGGTGGCATGAACCCAACTTTTAAAGTGGGTGATATCATGATCATCAAAGATCATATCAATATGATGGGGAATAATCCACTTTTAGGACCTAATGATGACCGTATGGGCCCCCGTTTTCAGGAAATGAGTGAAGCATATTCTCGAAGGATGATTAAAATCGCTTTTCAAACAGCTGAAAAACTTAATATTCACTTGCAACAAGGTGTTTATGTGGGTGTTACCGGTCCCTGTTTTGAAACTCCTTCGGAATACAAGGCTTTTCATATTCTAGGAGGTGATGCAGTGGGGATGTCAACCATCCCGGAAACCATAGTGGCTCGCTATCGTGGAATGGAAGTGTTTGCACTTTCTGTAATCACAGACTTAGGCGTTGTAGGCATTGTTGAAAAAGTTTCCCATGAGGAGGTGCTTATGGCAGCTACTGTAGCCGGACCTAAAATGGTACAATTGGTTTATGATATGTTGCCTCAGTTGTAAATCCGAACTCTATACCCGTCAAAATACGCATTATATTTACAAAGTTGATATTCAGCAGGTCCATTAACGACACTGCCATCCAGGATATTGAATCTGGATCCACATTTGGTACAATAGAGTGTTAACCCGCCATCTTCTACCCAGATCCAGGCATCTTCATCTTGCCAATCATACGGACAAGCCCGATCATAGCACATAAACACATCTTCAGTAAGTCGATAAACAATCAATCCGTTTACCCCACCTGTGAGGTAAACGTATCCTCCATAGTTTAAAAGATTTTGATATCTTGAATCATCGAGATGAATATAAAAATCAACAGCTCTTCTCGGAATTGTTGGATGAACATACTCCCCACATCCTGACATAATGAACAAAGTCAAAACAAAGAAAAAAACTTTTTTCATAAAATTGATTTATGAAATAATAACGTGATTTATAAGATTTTGTTTTTTATCTTCTAAATTTTCTTTTTTTCTCACCAAAGCTATTGCGATCATTGGATCCTGAAGATCTTCTATTTCGGTCATACCGATCATTACCTCCTCTACTTTCGCTTCTGTAACGGTCGTTTCTGCCATATCTGTCTGATCTTCCTCCTCTTTCACCACCATCATCATCTCTTTTTTTGCGGTTGCTTCCTTCAATGACACCAACTTCTCTATTTTGAAAAACAAACCCTTTAAATTTTTGCATCACTTCTTCAGCAAACTTAGGTTCTACATCAAATTTAGAACAAGATTCGTAAATGTCAATCTTTCCAATTTTAATATCTCTATTATTAGTGTTTTCGTTGATGATTCTCAATAATTTATCAACGCCAACATTATCTCTCTTTCCAATATTGATTTGAAGCGTTGTAAATCTATTTTCCCCTTCATCTCTTCTTCCGGATTCTTTTCTTCCCTTGGATCCTCTTTCAGATTCTTCAGGAATATTTATGTCAGGAACATTTTTATAATATTGAAGTAATCTACTTAACTCTAAAGAGACTAACCTTGCGATCAAATCCTCTTTCTCAATATAAGCGAACTTTTTATTGATCAATTGTACGTAATCATCAATTTCATCTAAATTAACGACTGTCGATTCCAAATGATCCATAAAATGGAACAACTGTTTTCTACAAACCATGTCTCCTGTAGGAACAGGAACTTGAGTAAATTGTTTTCCCATTGATTTCTCAATATATTTCAATTTACTTTTCTCTTTAAGATTTACAATCGCAATCGAAATCCCTGTTTTATCAGCTCTACCTGTTCTACCGCTACGGTGAGTATAAATCTCAAAATCATCAGGAAGATTATAATTGATAACATGAGTAAGATTATTCACATCCAATCCACGAGCAGCAACGTCAGTGGCTACCAAAATTTGCAAGTTTTTACTTCTGAAACGATTCATCACATGATCTCTTTGAGCCTGTGATAAATCACCATGAAGTGAGTCTGCATTATAACCATCTCTGATCAACATATCTGCTACATCTTGTGTTTCAATTCTGGTTCTACAAAATACAATAGCGTAGATACTTGGATAAAAATCAGCGATTCTTTTAAGTGCAGAATAACGATCTTTAGCATGAACGGTATAATAGTAGTGTTTCACATTATCCGCAGCAGAATTTCTTTCCCCTAATACTACTCTAACAGGGTCTTTCATGTAGCTTGCAGCAATATTTTCCACATCTTTAGGCATGGTGGCTGAAAACAATAAAGTGCTTTTGTCCGATGGAGTATGTTGAAGAATGGAGTCTAAGTCTTCTTGAAAACCCATATTTAACATTTCATCAGCCTCATCTAAAACGACATAGCGAATATTTGAGATATCGATATATTTTCTTTTAATCATATCCAACATTCTGCCGGGAGTAGCACAAATAATTTTGGCTCCTTTTTGCAGTTCTTGTCTTTGACGATCAATGCTAGTGCCTCCATAAATGGGAACGACATTCATTTTGGGTAAAAATTTAGCGTAATTCGTACAATCTTTAGCAATTTGAACACATAATTCACGTGTAGGAGATAAGATCAGAGCCTCTACATGTTTTGAATCAGCGTTAATATTTTGAATGATTGGCAATCCGTATGCTGCTGTTTTTCCGGTTCCGGTTTGAGCTAATGCTACTAAGTCACATTTTTTTTCTAAAAGTATTGGAATTACTTTTTCTTGGACAGGTGTAGGATTCACAAAGCCCAATTCATCAGTCGCTTGCAAAATGCTCGCGTTAAGATTTAAATCTTTAAAAGTCATATTGTAAATTAATTAAGGGAACCTCTAAGAAAAAAATCATTATTTGAAATAATCTGAAGAGATTCATTTGAATCGGCAAAGATACAAAAAAAATCTGACTTTCAAATACTTATATAAAATATCACTTTTTAAGAAAGAGTTTTCATCGGGTTCCGTTTTTTTTCTTTAATTTTGTTCATCCTTAAAACAAACATATTATGAAAAAAATGGTCTTAATTTTATTGATTTTTGTAGCATCCGGTTGTGCTGATTTGATTAAAATCGCGAACAGTTTACCACAGACAACGACCTCATCATCTATTGATATTGCTGGCGGACTAAAAGAAGCTTTGAAAAAAGGGATTACTACTCAGGTTTCCAAATTAACCTTAACCGACGGATTTTATAACAATCAGATGGTCAAGATTTTGCTTCCCGATGAGTTAAAAGTGGTGGAACAGGGTTTACGAAATATTGGTTTAGGTGCATTAGCGGATAAAGGGATCAAGATGTTAAATACTGCCGCATCAGATGCTGTTAAAGAGGCGACTCCGATTTTTGTTAATGCAATCACTTCCATGAGTTTTTCTGATGCCAAAGGTATATTAATGGGTGGACAAGAAGCCGCAACACAATATCTTAAAAGGACAACCTCTTCCAGTCTATATACGAAGTTTTTTCCGGTCGTAAAAAACTCCTTTTCCAAAGTGGGAGCTGATGCCGTATGGAAAGAAATCATAACTAGATACAACAACATTCCTTTTGTAACTAAAGTGAATCCCGATTTAAACGATTATGTCACCAAAAAGGCGATGGATGGTGTTTTCAAGATGATTGCCGTGGAAGAAAAGAACATCCGCACCAACATCAATGCCCGAACTTCAAATTTATTGAAGCAAGTTTTTGCCTTACAAGATAGGAAATAATATTTATTTGGGCATTCCCCTTTGGCTTCGCTCAACCCAATCCCAAGAACAAATAACAATAAACGCGTCGCTAGCCAAAGGGTCGGTCTCCGCCTACAAGTCCGCAGTAATAAGCCGTGGGACTGCATAGTCGTAAAAGGAGCTCACAGGCTCGCTCTTTTACTCCCTGCATCCCATTGGCTTTTTACTTTACGGGCTTTCCAGCTTCGCCCTAATGCGGGGTCCCCTCCCGACGGAGCACTTCTCCCATATTCTACTATTTGCAGGGTAAAAATTGTGGTATTTGCTTCATTTATAGGTTGATGTAATTAGCAAATTTAATTTCACCAATTTTTCGCAATTGGTTTTCACCAGTTTT
>DAONEU010000017.1:0-25988 GCA_035403245.1 Bacteroidales bacterium
TCGCTCTCCGGCCTGTACTCCTCGTTTCGCTGCAAGGGTCTGAGCGGCCGGGCAGGAGCTCCTTCGTCGCTCTGCCCGATCCGTCATCCCCTAGGCAGCTCAACTTGCGGGGTACCTGGCCTGCGAGCTAACGCGGCACAAAAACTTCGGTTTTTTGGGTTTTAGATTTTGGGTATTGGGTTTTAGTTTTCTGGTTTCGTGAAGAGTGAGAAGATTTGCTAAATATTTAATATTTAATGAATTAAAGTCTGTGGTCTGTAGTCTGTAGTCTTTTTTAGCCCCGCAGTGGTGAAACAAATTTAAATATAACGCTACGCTGTAGCGACAAAGTCTATTTGGGTAATTGTTTTCTACCAATATAACGCTCCTCCGGAGCGGTTTTCGTCGAACGTCGAACATTTAACGTCGTACCTAATATCAGTTTTTCAATCATTCTTCTCCTTTGATAATCAAACACCTGAAGGCAATTTCACAAAATTTTATTATAATTTTGAAGTATGATAAAAAGTTGTAAATTTGAGCATCGAAAAATAAAACCATTTTATAAAACGAGAGGCTGAACATTTGGCTTTCAGTTGAAAAGAAAAAATATTACCAAACAAAAAAATGTCCTAACAAAAGTGGACACTTACGTTGACTTAGGATTTGGTCAAGCATTAAATAATTATTATAAAGAAATTTTTGAAGATATAAATGATAAAAAAGATGAAAAATAAAGTAAAAGCAATCGGGTTTGTAATATTAATAAATATTCTCTTTTCACTAATTTTTATTATTCTGCTTTTTTTTGTTTCTAAATTTATAGGATTTGAAAGCAATCAACTTACGCCAGGTAGTAGTACATTTAGTCATCCATTGATTACATCATACAAAGATGGTTTGTTACTATATTGGCGAAAATTTTTATTTTTTTTTATTTCATTTTTCATTTTTACTTTTTTATTAGCAATTTCATTTATTAAACCACTTAAAGAATATTTTGATGAAAAAGAAAAAAAGAAAAGTAAAGAAAATGATAGTTTAAATGAAAACAAAAATAATGAAGATTCCATAAAAAAGTCTGCAGACGGCGGTCGGCGGACTGCAGATAAGCTTAGTTAGAAGTGTATCGGGGTTGATATTTTTACAAATATAACGCTACGCTGTAGCGACAAAGTCTAGTCGGGTAATTGTTTTCTACCAATATAACGCTCCTCCGGAGCGATTTTCGTCGAACGTCGAACATTTAACTTCGAACTGCTCCTGTCTCCAGTCCCCTGTCTCTAGTCCGAAACAAAACCGAAGGTTTTGTGCGCATTAGGCCGGGAGCGAGAAAGCCCGCAAAGTTAGAAGCCGCAGGGATGCAGGGAGTAAAAGAGCGAGCCTGTGAGCTCCTTTTACGACCATGCAGTCCCACGGCTTATAACTGCGGACTTGAAGCGGGAGGCCGACGGCAGCAGGGGAGGACAGTGGGTTCGGGTGATGCCGGAATGCCCAAATTATTAATGTGCTAATTAGGGACAAGGGGAAGGGGGAAAATTACGAATGAGGAGTCTAATGTCAAAAGTCTAATGTCTAAAGACGTTTGACTTTTGACATTAGACTCTTAAATAAAGAAGCGTTCAACCTTTAAACAATTGACCACTAGCTATCGACTATCGACTATTGACTATTTCAAGTTAGAATCCAATAATGGTTTGATTTCGCCGGAGGAGGGGCGTGGTGCGGATGCATCAATGATTTTCCCTTCCTGATCAATCAATACGTAAGTGGGAACGCCACTGACTTGATATGCCTGACTGATCGCAGGTGACCAACCATCATGTGTTCTTAGATGTACAATGTATGGATCCTCTTTAATCATCGTTTTCCAGGTTTCTAAATTTTGTGGATCATCTAAAGAAATGCTGACAAATACAACGTTTTTTCCTTGGTATTCTTTGCTTAATGTCCTGTAAAATGGAGACTCCTCCCGACAGGGTCTGCACCAGGTAGCCCAAAAATCGATGTAAACAAGTTTGCCTTTAAAATCACTTAAACGAACCTCTTGATCATTTTGGTTGTACACCAGAAACTCAGGAGCAGGTTTTCCTTTGGCAAGTGTCATTTTCTTATCAAGAATCAACTTAATCTGATCTCTGTAATTATCGTGAGTCAAGTTTTTATTATACGACTCCCTACATAAATCAAACCCTTCAATCCCTTCATACTCTAAGATTTGTTTGATGGTAGAAAAAGTTAAATACTCTTTAATTTTGTCATTTTCAAAAGTTTCAATGACAGCAAATTTAGCTTTAATCCAAATCTCCGGTTTGGAACGTTGCAATTCACTTACAGTAGAGAGTTTTTCATCTAGTAATTTTTCAGTATAATATTCAATAAACCATCTATAGTCAGGAATGCCTAGGTATTGTGGATTGTTG
Source organism: Bacteroidales bacterium (assembly GCA_035403245.1). Taxonomy (GTDB): domain Bacteria; phylum Bacteroidota; class Bacteroidia; order Bacteroidales; family WCHB1-69; genus UBA5429. The sequence goes on from DAONEU010000017.1 coordinate 2,403, forward strand.
ATCTCTAAAGTATCAATAAAGGAATAGTAAATTTTATCCTGAATATTATGTTGTAGTCCCAAGATAGTTTTAAGAGTAGCTTCTTTAAAATCGAAATATCTGTTTTGAAAATTTACGAAGTTGGGATCCAGTTTTTTACCTTTTATCATCTTTTCAAAAGAGTCTCTAAACCCTTTAAAAAGCGTGTTGATGTACGAGTTGATGAGGCTGGGCTCAATTTTTTCCAGATAAGGATAATCGATTTGATCCAAACTAGCCATGATTTTCTGCAACATATTGTTTTCCGCTTCCCCTTTACCTTCAAAAACGAACTGCGTTTCCGTTTCCGTCTTGATGATTTTAATATTTAACTCATAACCTGGAGCTAAGAAAAGTTGTTTCATCTCATTTCCAAATGCAAAAATGTAATATCCGGGTTCTGAGATCTCCATTTTTTGATTGAAATGGCCATCAACAACTTGAATGGTATCAAGGTTGTCATCGATTAAAAGGTCTCCAATTGCAACTATAGAACTATCATCTCCCTCAACGGAACCAGAGATAGTAGCGCTATTTTGGCTACATGAAGAGAATAAAAAAATCGAAACAACAACAAAAAGGTATAAAAGGTTTTTTTTCATAGAAAATGATTACAAAATGAATAGCATACTATATGTGGGGATTATTTTCTAAAATCAGCAATCTCTTGAATTGCTTGGATGGCCGCGTCAACATCACTTTCTAAAGTGAATGGTCCAATACTTAATCGAACGGTACCGTGAATAAGGTCAGTACCTAAGTGTTGGTGTACAAAAGGAGCACATTGTAAACCGGTTCTGCATGCGATATTATAGTCCACATCCAACATGGTTCCAACGTCACCGGATTCAAATCCATTAACATTTAAACTCAAAACAGGGTTTTTATGATCTCTGTTAACAGCGCAATAGGTAGTTACATTTTCTATTTTTTGAATTTCAGAACGCATTTTGTCCCACAAATCCATCTCTTTACGGTGTAAATTTTCAATTCCTTGTTCTGTGATCCATTTTACCCCGGCATGAAGTCCGGCAACACCTAATAAATTTAGCGTTCCACACTCTAAGCGGTATGGGAATTCAGTTAAGTGAGATCTTTGAGCAGAACGAACACCGGTTCCTCCAAAACGGGTTGAACGAACTGGAACATCTTTCATCACATAAGAACCACCAATACCGGTTGGTCCCATCAAGCATTTATGTCCGGTGAAAGCAAAGGCATCAATACCCATCGCTTGCATGTCCACTTTAACAGCTCCGGCACTTTGACTCCCATCTACAATGAACAAAACGCCTGCTTCTTTACAGATTTTGCCCACTTCACCAATAGGTTGAACGGTACCTAAAACATTAGAACAATGGTTCATAACCACCATTCTGGTATTTTTTTTGATTCTTCTTTTAATATCCTCAGGATCAATATATCCGGTAATTTTATCGAATGGAACATATTCTACTTCAATGATTCCGTCTTGTTCCAAATGGTAAAGCGGTCTTAAAACAGAGTTGTGTTCCAACATAGTTGAAATAACATGATCCCCTTTTTGAGCCAACCCATTGATCAACATATTCAAAGAATCGCTGGCGTTGTAACTAAAAGTTAAGCGGTTTGGGTCACCATCACCGTTGAAAAGTTCCATTAACATTCTTCTGGTTTGAGCAACCATCTCTTCTGTTTCAATAGCTGCATCAAATCCGGTTCTTCCGGGACTAACACCTTTGGTTTTATAGAAATTACACATGAAATCATAAACCGAATCAGGTTTTGGGAACGATGTTGCTGAATTGTCTAAGTATATTAAATTGTTCATATAGTAAATATTTTAAAATTATTCAATTACAAGCGCATCAGCAACTATTTCAGCCAATGTTTTGATTTGTACGTTTAGTTTATAGAAAGAGTTCAATTGAGTTAATTGGTCCACACAGTTATGACAAGGAGTCACCACAATCTGTGCCCCGGTATTTCTGATCTGATCGGCTTTCAACTTACCGGCTTTCATTCTTCTTTCATTGTATTCACTCATGGCGAGTTGGCCGCCGCCGCCACCGCAGCAGTAGTTGTCAATACCATGAGGTGTCATCTCTACAAAATCACTTACTGTTTGAGAAAGCACATAGCGTTGTTCCTCTACAATACCGCCATTTCTGACTAGGTTACAAGGATCGTGAAGGGTGACTTTTTGTTTAATGATGGTTTTATCCACTTTGATGCGACCTGTTTTGATATAGTCGGCCAACAATTCCACAGAGGTTCTGATATCGAAGTTAAAATGAATTTTCAAATAGTTAGGAGCTTCCCATCTGAATGCGCGGTCACCATGGCCACATTCTGCCAGGATTAACTCTTTAGCGCCCAATTTTTCAACCTCGTTCATCATACGGTGGGCAATAATACTAGCTTCTGCAAGATTTCCTGTGAAAAAGGCGTAGTTGGTCACATCGTACATTTCAGTAGAGATAGTCCAACTCTCTTTTGCAGCATGGAAAACTTTAGCCATGGCAGAGATAGAAAGGGGGAAGAACTTAGGTTCACGAGGGTTGAGGGTATACATCACATTTTTATCCGGCTGATTCAATGGAATTGAAGCGGTTGGATCATTGAGTTCATCTTGCAAATCCTCTTCTAACCATTGGATGGTATCCACAAACTCATCATAAGTGATACCCATATTGTTACCGGTTGTTAAAGCAGCGTTAACGGTTGATTGAAGTGTTGCAGGAACCATTCCCATTTCGGAGAGCATCATTCTTCCGGTACGAACGAGAAAAGCGATGTCAAGACCAATAGAGCAATGAATATTGCATCGGCTGCACATGGTACAGGCACCGAAAAACTTATCAATCATTTCGGGGATCAGCTCATCATTCAATTCACGGGCACCGGTGATGGCAGGAAATGTTTTTCCAAGGAAAGTATGATAACGACGGTAAATGGAAGCCAGAAGGTCCACTTTCTTAGCAGGGGTGAGGGAGTTATCTTGTTCTGCCAGGTAGTAAATACAACTGGTAGCACACAGACCGCAATGAACACAACTGTTCACGTGTGTTAGTAATTTACTATTATCCAAATTGTTAAGAATATCTAAGCCTCTTTCAATTTGTTCTTGTGATAAGGTACTCATACGAATATTATTTTTTAGGGGGCCAGGTGCCTCTCCAACCGTAAAAAAAGCCTAAGTGATAGCGGGCTGCAAAGAAATAAACCACATGTTTTAATTTTCCAAATGGAAGATAAAATAACAATAAGCTTGCCCATAAAAAGTATAACATTGGAATATCAAAATGGAGTATTCCGATAGTTAGGATTTGAAAAACAGTAACCAGAAGATTGGAGATATAATCATCAGGATTAGAGATCTCTTTTTGTATTTTGTTAAAGAAACGGGCAATGAGGATTATCAAACCACAGATTGCTGTAGCAGAGATTCCTGCGGTTAAGCACCAAACGAAAAGAGGTTCAGTGATAAAATACCCGGAGAGATGAATGATCAGGACGACAAAAGAGATGAAAGTTCCGATATGGAAAAGGATTCCGGCGCTATATTCAGGAAGGTGAAGGTAAGCAGATTCTTTATGAGATGGGAGCATTGCTCCGGTAAAAGAGTAGGGGATAGCCTTAGAGAGATCGCCCGCAGGTTTAGAAAAATCTTTAGGTTTTCCAAGATGAATCAAACGGATCAGTTGAAACAAACAAACTGATATACAAAAAATGATTGCAAATATTGCAACGATTGAATACCAAGACATGGCGGACTGATTATACGCAACCGTCCGGTTTTGGTAAACCGGCTACTCTACACGCACCACGAGCTGGTCCAAGAGGAAAAAGCTCATAAATTTCACGTAACTTAACACCTGTTTCCTGACAGATACTTCTGATCATAGGGGCATTACCTTTTTCTTCAAAGTTTTTGCGAATGAATCTAACTATAGCCCAATGTTTGTCAGTAAGTTCAGTTAATCCGTCATATTTCGCAAAAAGTTGCGCGACTTCTTCGTTCCAGATTTCAGGGGTAGCTAAAAAGCCATCACCATCCACTTCGAATACTTTTCCGTCGATTTCAAGTGTTGCCATACAAGTTTTAAGTTTTATGAATTGTTTTATTGAATAAAAATTTTTCGCCAATTTAAAGCGCGGCAAATATACAAAAAAAGTTCAATAAAAGTTAATAAAACCAAAATCAATTTTACCTATTCACCACCACTTTTTGGGTTGTAGTTCCCTCTTTGGATCTAATTGTGACAAAGTAAATTCCGTTATCCAATTGTTCGATGTTCAATGTTTGTTTATTGGAAACAAGAGGTTCTGAATATACGGTTTGACCAATTAAATTGACGATTGTGATGGTTCCATTTTGATCAATGGCATCAGAACATTCAATAGTGATTTGGTTTTTGGCAGGATTAGGATAAACTTGCATGTTATGAACAGAAGATTCATTAATGCCAGCTACATTTCCTGAGAAAGCTAAATTATCCACATATAAATAATCGTTGGCAGTTGGTTCCTCTCCACTACTCATAAATACAATCATACAGGTGTCAGGCGTTCTTGAATCAAGATAGGTTAATGGTAAGGAAAAATCACTCCAACTCATTGCCATACCGGTTAACGTATATTCTAAAGAGGCAATGACCACTTGTGTTTGAGTTGTCTCATCCCATTTTGTCAATTGTACTGCAACTACACCCTGACTAGAACCATAAATCATATGTTGCCATTTACCGGTTAAGTTAGCGGGTCTTCCGGTAAAAGGAAACCCGGTCATGATTTCATTATCAAAATCGAGTGTACCACAAAAAGCATATCCGGGCATAACTACTAATCCCATCACATCTTTGCTGGTCAATTTCAAATAATAATTGCCAGGACTTCCAGGAGTGCCTTTTTCGCATGTGTAAACGCCGTATTCGGCAGTCATAGAATTAAAACTTGCCCAGGATACAGGCTCTTCATAACTACCTATTGTTGTCCAGTCTTCAAAACCACTATTTGGAATTTGACTAAAAACAGTGAAGCTACAAGCTATCGCAAAGATTAAGGATAAATAAAATTTCTTCATAATGTTGTTGGTTTAAATTATGCGTAAAAATAATAAAAATATTTAATTACCAATGAGTAATCCTAATTTGTAAATATTAAACAATGTAACAGAACTTGTTCCATTACTGAGCCATTGTCGAATGATGGGGTTTATTAGTTTTAAAATGGGTTTTAGAATAGGTTTTGCCCACAGAATCTTTTGATAGGTTTGTAATAAAGTGATATTCTCTTTAATCTTTGAATCATTTTCTGTAAACTCCAAAATTTTAACCAAATTTTCAATACCGGCCTCGGTTTTCTTCAGAAATTCTTCATTTGTTTCAATATCTCCATTCAAAACAGGGTTTTCGATATGCGTTATCGTAATTCCTCTTTTTGCTAGCTCTAATCCGAATAAAGTATCCTCATGCCCATATTTCGTTAACCTTTCATCAAATCGAATATTTTGAAATAACTCTTTTTTAATCAAGAAGTTATTGGTCATAAACGACCGATTTGGATCTTTTTTACGTGTTGCACAAGTCTTGCTTTCCCGTTCAATGCCATATTTCCATCTTAACAAATGTTCCTGATCCGGTTTTTCTGATGGATAAACCCTTCCACCACATACAATATCAGGACTAGTCTCCATTATCGTGATATAATTTTTCAAAAAATCAGGATTTTGGATGATCGAATCACAATCCAAAAACAACAGATAAGGTTGATTTGAATGTTTCAAAAAAAGATTTCTTATTTTAGCTCTTCCAACATTTTCAGGTAATTCAATGTATTGATGGCTCCCGGAAATGGAACGATACACTTGTCTGTATTCCTCTTGAGAATAATCATCTATTAGAATCAATTCACAAGGGACCGCACAACGATTTATTTGTTGTTGAAGTTCAGCAATTAATCCTATTGCATCAAAATTATAAAGTGGAATACAAATGGAGATCATTGTTGTGTTTGAAGAAAGGTGGATACTTTTTCTAAAGGTTTTGAGATATCTTTTCCGCTTGGTCTTTGGTAAATATCTAATTCAAAATAGGTTGCTGCAGCTAAAATATGATCAAAAATGTTGGCTAATATATCTTCATACTCTGACCAAACAGTAGTATTGGTAAAGCAGTAAATCTCAATAGGTACTCCTCGGTCTTCAATTGGCATTTGTCTGACCATCAATGACATATCTTTTCTGATATCGGGACGATTGATGATATAGTTTTCAATATATTTTCTGAAAACTCCGATATTGGTCATTCTTCTCCCATTGATCACCTCTGATGTATCTATTTGATTTTCTATATTATACAAATCAATTTCCTCTTGTCTTTCTTGAATGTACTCTGTAATCAAATGGATTTTCTTATACCTCTCCCTGGTTTCCTGATCAATAAATTTGACTGTATGAACATTGATATACACCGATCTTTTGATCCTACGTCCACCGCTTTCTGTCATGGCTCTCCAGTTTTTAAAACTTTCAGTCATAAAATGGTGCGTAGGTACAGACGAAATTGTTTTGTCCCAATTTTGAATTTTTACCGTATTTAAGTTAATCATCACCACTTCACCATCCGCATTGAATTTGGGCATCTCAATCCAGTCACCTACTCTTACTGTATCACTGGTTGCCATTTGCACACTGGCAACCAATCCTAAGATAGTGTCTTTAAAAATCAGAAGAAGAATGGCTGTCATCGCTCCGAAAGCACCTAAGAATACAGCAGGGGATTTTCCCAAAAGAATCGAAAGTATTAAGACTCCGGTTGCAATGTAAAGGATAATTCGAATGAGTTGGAAATAACTGGAGATAGGTTTGTCTTTAAACGCTGTTGTCTTAGATAATCCATATTCGCTGACTCTTAAAAATGAGTTGATGATGGTCACAAAAACAATGATTAAGTAAGAATCTGTGATTTTAATAACATAAGGAAGTGCATCTTTAAAATCCTCAAATATCATTTGAGCAAACCCTCTGACAATAAATGCAGGGATGAGGTGAGCAACATTGTTAAAAACCTGAAATTTTACAAAAGCATCATCCCATTTAAAACTGGTTTTAAGAAACACTCGATAGATCCCTTTGATTACCAAATGTTTCATGATCCAAAATACGATCAAAGCCAATATTCCGACAGCTGCTAACAGGATTAAAAGACGTAAATAAATGGTAGCAGTTTCGCCTGCACCCCATCTGTGTAATAAAAATTCTAACCAGTGTTCTATAAATTTCATAGTGATTAATTAATTAAAGTGCAAAAATACAAATTATAGTGCGATTATTTGAACTTTTTAAAAACTTCATTTTATCATTCAGGGTAATTAAATTCTCCAAAAAATCTCTCCACTGAGATAATTGGAATCCATTTTGGAGCGTAACCTTTTATCCCAATGATAAGGGATGTAATGATAGTAAAAACCAAGTCCGAAATAACTGGTTTGAAAAAATGGTACCATAGCACTAATTCCCATTTTAACATGCAAAGTTATGGGGTAGTAATAGTTATACTCTTCTTCTCCAATCTGTTCGTATAAACCGGTATTGATTAAATCAACACCCAAACCCACTTTAGGAATAATGATAACCTTTTTTGATGCTATTGGCAAATCAAGAATTCTATACCCAACATTAGCCCCTAAATTGACAACTGTGTGAGATTTTACGGATTGCAGTTGATCCATGGCAAAGAAATTAAACTCTTTTGGATTGTAACTAAAACGAAATCTTACATGAAAATCACCGGTCAACTTTTCACTTAAGGGACCAGTAAATGCAATCCCTAGAATCTGGCTAATACCTAATGTTTGATTTAATCCATACGACCCAAAAACACCCGTAGAAATTTCCAATCCTATGTATTTATCCCGATCCTCCCGGTAAAGTTTTCGGATATACTTTCCAATATAACTATTTTTATACTCTTTTTTGATTGCTTTATTTTCGAATGTATAGTAATCATCTGAAAATAAACTGCATATCAGATGCTCATCGGGGAGTAATCCTGTACTATCTTTCCATTCCATTGCTCTTTGTTGGATTACGGAATCCAGCTTGGAGTTTAAAGGTAAATATCCGTAATATACAATGTTGTCCAAGTAGAAATCATAATAGTTAAACTCTTGTGCATCAACCTTACGATTTTTTAAAACATCAAAATAACCTGCTTCGAAATAATCGGATATCGCTACATCAATGGGGTTTCTTAAAATCAACTCTTCCATGATGATGGACCTTAAAGTGGGTTCATAATACCCGCAAGAATCAATCCAATAATCAATTATGGGGAAGAAATGGGTAAATTGTTGGTTGGAAAACTGAGAAACCAAAGAATCCTCAACCAATTGTGTAACACTTATACATCTAATAGAATCTTGATAAAATGTACTTGTAGAATCTACTTGAGAATAAAGAAATGTGGAGCTTAGAAATAGTATTAAAAAGATAATTTTTTTCATTCAATTTTTTTGCAAAGATAAATTTTTAACCAATATGTGAAAAAAGTGCTATTTTTGCTTTTTTAGACCAAAAATTTTGAAATATGTTAAAATCAAAAAAACAAATCCAGGGTCATGTAGAAAAATGGTTGTTTCTCCTGTTATTTTTAGTTAGTTTTGCCCTTCACGGACAAACTTCCAATACCATTTTTAATGAGTCCAGAAAGCTGATGGCTCTATCTTTAAATTTAGATTATGGCCTCTATCGAGATTTTTCAACATCCCCGCTCTTTTATGAAATGCCGGGTGTTGGGCTCTCCATTTCAGGGATCTATAATACCAAAAAAGTGGAGAACAGATTCGATTTGGAAGCTAATTTCTTTTATTGGAATGCGTTGTTTTTAAGTTTTAACTCCTATTATCATTATCTGCATCAAATCCCGATCTTTAAAAGTGAGAAATGGGATCTGAAAGTGGGTGGAGCTTTTATGTTTACTCAAAATTTTCGGAATAATCCAGCATTACAAAATGCTCAAGTTGGTTTTGAATCGTTAGCAAATTTGATGGTTGTTGGAAAAATTTCTAAGGATATATCCAGATTAGATCCTAAAGATTACAAATGCTGGTTTATCAAAGGAACAAAAAAGGCAATTAAAAGATTGATCTCTTTTCAGATGAATTTTGGCGTTTTAAATTTCAACCACAGACCTTCGACTTATAACTACGTCTACTTAGGTTCAATAAATGGAACTGAACTTTCCCTTTCTGAATTTTTCGAGGAGTATCAATGGAAACTGAATGGATGGCGTATTGGAACACAAATTGAATATACCTGGTATTATCCTTCCGGAAATGGCCGAAAAATTGCGTATATCTGGGAAGCAGCCCATGCACCGGGTACTTTTGAACCATTTGAAATGGCCTCCCATAAACTACAATTAACGATTTTAATCAACAATAAAAAGAGATAACCATGAAAAAAATTGTAACACTTTTGGTATTCATTCTTTTATTTTCCTCTTGTGAAAAGTTGTTTTTTGAAGAAAATAAAGCCAGTACGGATCCTTATGTTAATTTCGACTATCTCTGGAATCAGATAGATCAGAAATATAGTTATTTCGAATATAAAAATCTAGATTGGAATCAAATCAGAGATACATATAGAGCTCAACTCTCAGCAGATATGACAGAAGAACAATTGTTTGATGTTTTAGGCAATATGATGGATGAACTTCGCGATGATCATTCAAACCTGATCTCGCCATTTAATATTTCCAGATATAATTTACGAATTCAACATGAATCCAATTATAGTGAGCATGTTGTGAATCGCTATTATATTCCCAATTTTAAAACTTTTGGGCCTTTTCATCATGATTTTATTGATAATGGTCAGGTTGGATATATTCGGTATGAGAGTTTTATGTCAACCGTTACTCCCGAACAAATGACCTATCTGGTTAACTATTATCAAAATACGAATGGGTTGATTCTTGATTTAAGAGCAAATGGTGGGGGATCAATCAGTAATATTTTTGTAATTCTGGAAGCGTTTTGTAAAGAGAGAAAATTGGTTGCTTATTCCATAAATCGTAATGGTCCCAACCATAGTGACTTTGGAAGTCGGGAGCCCATTTATGTTCTGAAAGGGGAGGAGGGCGTGTATGAAAAACCGGTTATGGTGCTAATTGACCGCTACTCTTATAGTGCATCTACATTTTTTTCCGTGATTACCAAAGCTTTTGATCAGATTAAGTTAGTGGGAGATACTACCGGTGGGGGTGGAGGCATTCCTAACGGAGGGGAGTTACCTAACGGTTGGAAATATCGCTTTAGTGTTTCTCAGTTGCTCGATTTACAAGGCCATAATTATGCTGAAGCAGGAGTCCCACCTGAAATTGTAGTTTCATTTAACTGGAACGACATGACCAAAGATGAAATTATCGATGCAGCGGTAAATGAGATCCATGTCATGGCACAAAAAAAATGACCGTTCATGGTTGTGACGGTCATTTCTTAAATTTGGTAAAATAAAAGATCTATTTTAGGTCAGTTTCTTCCATTTCGATAATTGACTCCAACATTTCCGGAATTTTAACCTTATCACATTCAATAGCCGTGATGGCCTTCTCCCCCGTTGAGGTTAATGAAAAATTCATTTGTCTTTTGTCGGAATTTCCTAACTCCCTCTTGATTAATCCTTTCTTTTCTGCAGAGGTGATCACTTTGGAAGCATTTGAGGCTGTTAATCCTAGAATATGAGCAATCTCCCCGGAAGATAAGACCCCATTGTTATGTAAACTACACAACAACATACCTTCATTCAAATTGAGATTGTGCTCGTTCTGAAACTGAGCTTCAAATTCTGAAATGGCTCTGTAAATATCTCTTATTCTACACAGTGTTTTCATGTAAAGATTCCCAAAAATTATTTGTTATTTAACAGATAAAACGTTTGCAATCACATCCTTTAATGTACTTTTTGGAAGGGCTCCCTGTGCCATTTGTGGCTGCTCATTCATAGGTACAAAAAGTAAAGTTGGAATACTTTGGATGCCAAAGGCTCCAGCTAACTCCTGCTCAACATCAGTGTTGATTTTGTAAATGTAAAGTTTTCCGTCATACTCTCCCGCTAACTCTTCAAGAATAGGGGCTACTTGTTTACAAGGGCCACACCAGTCAGCATAAAAATCTATGATGGCAGGTTTGTCACCTAAGTATTTCCACTCAGTTGGATTGTTTTCATAGTCAACAACTTTTTTCAAAAAGTCTGCTTTGGTTAATTGAATTGCTTTCATTGTATAATTTTATTTTTTTAAAGGTTTAATAATATCTTTGTATACTTGTTTGTTATCTATCGAATCGTTTGTTGTTTCCTTTTTTTCTTTTTTGAACATGTTGAAAAGTAATCCACCCAACAACATTCCATAAATAGTACTATTGATTGGACTGGATGTGATAGCGCAAGCACCCGATTCACACCCTACTAATCGATAGTATAAATATCCACCAATCGCACCCACTATAACTCCTATTATGGTGAGTTTGTATTTGTTGAAAAAGGTTCTTATTTTTGAGTTCATTTTTGTATCAATTTGATAATGCAAAGATAATAAAAATTTCCATTGGAAAATAATTCCAATGGAAATTTATGTAAATTGTTATTAAATCATTGTATATAAATAAAATAAAATGATTTAATCCCGGTTTTTAGTTCAGTAAAAAGTGAATTTTATACTTTTTTCAGAAAGAATTTTGAAGAATTTGTGCCATTTTCTCCACAATTCTTAAAACAGGAACATTTTTCACGATTATAATTGATATACTTATTGGTCACATCCCTATTAACAACACTACGTTCAAGTGTACCCCTTGTACAAAGGGTGATAGGTATATATTATGGTATCTTTAATTCATTATTTTTAAAGGTTTCGGTTTGTTTTCATCATTTACAGCGGCAAAAGTAAATAGGGATTGAGCAACTTTTTCCTTTATATCGGAATGAATCCCTTCAACATACACTTCAACAAGAACCTCAAGCTTTACAGTTTTAACGCTTACAATTTTACCAACTATCTCAATAATTGATCCACAACAAACGGATTTATGAAATTTAATCTTATCAACAGATACTGTTACCATCTTATCTCTTTCATATCGAACAGCTGTAATGTATGCGACCTCATCCATCCATTTCATTATATTTCCACCAAAAAGGGAATCCTGAGTGTTTAAAGTAGAAGGAAATATTACCCTAGTTTGTTTTGTTTCAGCATTTTGAATTCTATTTTTCATATATAGTAATTTTTTTTGCAAAATTAAGAAAAATTTTGATTTAAATGAACAAATGTTCAATATATTTGCAGTGATCAAATGTTCAATTAAAATTAAAAAACTTTATTATGAAAATAGCTATTACTTCTCAAGGAAGTCAATTAGATTCAATAATCGATCAACGTTTTGGTCGTTGCAGTTATTTTGTCATATATGATACAGAAAAGCAAACATCAGAATTTTTACAAAATCCAAATAAATTAATTGAAGAAGGAGCCGGTCCTGCTTCTGTTCAATTTTTAGCAAATCAGGATGTTGAAAAAGTTGTATCAGGCGAATTTGGAGTAAAAATAAAACCATTAATGGATCAATTGAAAATGGGAATGATTATTATTAAAGAGCCAAATTCAATAGAAAAAATTATTAGAGTGTTAAACACTAAAGAATATTGATCATTATTAATTAATTAAAAAGGAGGTAAAAATGCCTAATTTAAATCACAAAGGTCCTAATAATGGAGGCCCTAGATCAGGTAGAGGATTGGGAAGATGTGCCCAATCTAATTCAGAAAAGCCACTCTTTAATAGATTCGGATGTGGAATGAATCTACAAAAACGATTCAGATGCAGAAATCGGTTTAATCAATTTCAAAATGATTAGTATAGAATTATGACCGAATTCAAAAATCTAAAAATTGCTATAGCTAGTGGGAAAGGTGGTACAGGAAAAACGATCTTTTCCACTAACTTATTTTACACTTTAAGATACCTCAAACAAGAGGTAACCTTGGTTGATTGTGATGCAGAGGAACCAAATGATCTTCTTTTTTTTGAAACGAAAGAGTTGGAAATATTTGATGTGATTCAAAGTATCCCAATTATTGATCCGACCATCTGTACATTTTGTTCAAAGTGTCATGATATCTGTAATTATCATGCCATTATATCCATTCCAAAATTCAAACTAATCCAGGTTGTTGATGAATTGTGCCATAGTTGTGGTGCTTGTTTATACGCTTGTGAGGATAATGCTATACATGAAAAAGAATCTGTAATCGGGCAAATAAAAACGGTTCAACTTACGGATGATTTAACCATAATAGAGGCAAAAAGTTTAGTTGGATTATACTCACCAGTTCCAGTTATAAAATCAGCATTAAAAATTGCGGGTAATGAGGGAGTCATTATCTATGATTCACCGCCCGGATGCTCCTGTTCATTCATTCAGACTGTTGAACCGGCAGATTTTGTGATTTTAGTTACCGAACCTACTCTATTTGGATTAAGTGATTTAAAACAAACGGTTGAAACCCTTCGAATATTGAAGAAAAATTTTGGAGTGGTCATTAATAGGATGAGTGATGATTATCTCATTCATAAGTATTTAGAAGAGGAGTCTATACCTTTACTTTCGGAGATTCCATTCAAAAAAGAGATCGCAGAAGAATATTCAAAAGGGAATCTCTTTATCAAAACATATCCTGAATGGGAAATCGAATTTTTAAAAATATTCTCTGAAATCAATAAAAAATATGGAAATAGCAATCATTAGCGGAAAAGGAGGAACGGGTAAAAGCAGCATAAGTGCAGCATTTGCAACCATTGATCAAAACATTTTAGTAGCAGATTGTGATGTTGATGCAGCCAATTTATATATTGTTTTTGAACCATCTATTGAAGAAGAATTGGTATATATAAGTGGTCAAAAAGCAGAAATTGACAGTAGGAAATGTCGAAACTGTGGATATTGCATCACGTTCTGCAGATTTGAAGCCATAAAGTATAAGGATAGTAGAACATTTATTATAGAGACATCTTGTGATGGCTGTAAACTATGCAGCTATGTATGTCCGGAAAAAGCGATCATCATATCTGATTGCGATGATAGCAGGATATACTCTGGCCATTATAGAAATGGTAAAATGGTTTATGGTCGATTAGCCCCCGGAGAAGAAAACTCTGGGAAACTTGTTGGGATGGTCAGAGAAAAGGCTAAGAAAATGGCAGAAGAAAATCAAATCGAGACAATCATTATAGATGGCCCTCCCGGAATTGGATGTCCCGTTATTTCAACGATAACCGGAGTCAATCAAGTTCTTATCGTCACAGAACCAACAGTTTCAGGGTTACACGACTTAATCAGGACGATTGAATTAACAGAAAAATTTAATTTTAAACCTTGGGTCTTGATTAATAAATTTGATCTCAATATCAATATGAGTAATAGAATTGAGGAATATTGCTTAGAAAACTCCATTAGATTTGCAGGGAAAATTGAATTTAATGAAATTTTTATTAAAGCATTATCACAACGCAAGAGTATCATTGAATGGGATAGGAATTTGGAAATATCACAAAAAATTATTAAAATTTACCACCTTATTACAAAAAACGAGACATAATTTACTATTTTTGAATCATTAGAATATCAACCAATAAACAAAAAATAGCATAGGAACATGGATCTAAAATGAATGAATGCAAACTTTTTGAAATATTGAGGGAACAAATAAATGAGCTATGACACATTTAAGGAAAGACAACTGATTGGTAATTAGAATGACAAAAAATCTTAAAAACATTGTTTCAATGTCATTAGTGCTCATTTTTATGACACCCATGACCATTAAGCTTTTAGATGGCTTTTTTCACCATCATGACCACTTTCATTGTACAGCTAAGGATGAAAAACATTTTCACGAATATCATGAAAAATGTCCGATCTTAAATTTTGAGCTTTCATTTTTTTCAGTTGAAAAGCATATACAAAATACACAAAAACACTGTTACCAAGTAGAATTAAATAATAATTACGATTTTGTATATTGTTGTAATAATTCAAAGTATTCATTTTTATTACGAGCACCACCATTTTTACAGGTAAAATAATTACATCTTAAATGATTTAATAAACTTATTGTAAATTTAAAATCGTAATAAAATGAAGAAAATCGTTTTAATTTTCTTTGTGTTGTTTCTTTTTATAAAAGTAAACGCTCAAAATCAAATAAAAGGTAAGGTGACAGATATAAATAATGAACCTTTGATTGGTGCATCGGTTTCTTTGCCTGAACTCAATAAGGGCACAATAACTAATCAAGCAGGAGAATATTTGATTAGTAATATTCCAAACGGAAAAATAAAAATTCAATTTTCATTTGTAGGATACAATACCGAAATTAAAACAATTAATATTTCACAAACTGAAAATAAAATAGATGTTTTGTTGTCAATAGCGATTATTCAATCGCAGGAAGTAGTGATTACAGGTGGTTATGTAAGTTCTCAACATGAAAATACTGTAAAAATTGATGTGTTGAAAAGCAAGGATATTGCTTTATCAGGAACCACAAATTTTATGGAATCATTGACAAAAGTACCGGGTGTTGATATGATAGCCAAAGGACAAGGTGTTTCAAAACCAGTAATACGCGGTCTCTCAATGAATGACGTTTTAGTTATGAATAATGGTGTACGAATTGAAAACTATCAATTCAGTGAAAACCACCCATTAGGTATAGATGATAACGATGTGGAGAGGGTTGAAATTATTAAGGGACCTGCTTCTTTGCTATATGGTTCGGATGCAATAGGTGGAGTTATAAATTTCATAAAAGAAAAACCTGCACCTGTGGGCAAAATACTTGGAGACTACCGTATGCAATTACATTCTAATACACTTGGAATGAACAATAGTATCGGACTGAAAGGAGCTTCTAAAAATTTTTTTGGCGGATTTCGTTTTGGAATTAAAACCCATAAGGATTATTTACAAGGTGGTGGTGATTATGTCCCAAATTCTCGGTTCAACGTAATGACATTCAATGCCAATACGGGATATTCAGGAAAGATTGGAACTTTTAAACTTTTCTACGACTATTTTAAACAAGACTTAGGAATGACTGTACCTGCTGTAGAACCATTATTAACAGAGCAAGGACGAGAAAATGAAATTTGGTTTCAGGATTTGAAGCATCAATTGCTTTCATCTCAAAATAGCCTTTATTTAGGCAAATTCAAATGGGATATTAATTTAGGCTATCAAAATGCATTGAGAAAACTTCAAACAACACTTGATGTCCCTTTTGTTGAAATGAATTTAAATACCATTACCTATGAATCTAAATTGTATTTACCTTCCAACGATAAGTCGGAATATATTATTGGATTACAAGGAATGACGCAAAATAATAGAAACCTGAACAATCGTGCTTCTCAATTTTTGCCTGATGCTAATATAAATAACATTGGTTTTTTAGGATTGGCACAATATACTTTTTTCAAAAAACTAAAATTACAGGGTGGCTTGAGATTCGATATGTATAAAACTGAAACTTTTGCATTGGGAATAGAAGGGACAAACGGTTATCATGCACCAGTAAATAAGGAATTTTCAAACTTTAATGGGTCAATTGGTACGACTTATAGTGTTAATAAAAAAATAATGTTTAGGGCTAATTTTGCAAAAGGCTACCGTGTTCCAAATTTATCCGAACTTACATCAATTGGAATGCATGGAAACAGATATGAGATTGGGAATGAAAATTTATCTCCGGAAAATTCATATGAAACAGATGTTAGTATGCATTATCATGGTGAATTTTTATCCTTTGATTTGGCCGGTTTTTATAATCTAGTTAATGATTATATTTTTATTTCACCAACCGCAGATACAACATCAAC
Organism: Bacteroidales bacterium; assembly: GCA_035403245.1. Taxonomy (GTDB): domain Bacteria; phylum Bacteroidota; class Bacteroidia; order Bacteroidales; family WCHB1-69; genus UBA5429. Next base: position 19,343 of record DAONEU010000017.1, read on the forward strand.
TGGTGTAGGTATTTATCGTTTCTCACAAACAAATGCAACTCTTTACGGTGGGGAAGCAGGAATTCATTTTCATCCTAAATCATTGCCATGGTTGCATATAGAAGGAACTTATTCCTCGGTAATTGGCAAACAAGAAAATGGTAATTATTTGCCATTTATACCTGCTCAAAAATTCCGTTATGAAATTAGAGCAGAATGTGAGAAAATCGGATTTTTGAAGAAACCTTCAATAAAACTTTCCGCACTAACTGCATTAAAACAAGACAATCCATCTCCATATGAGACAGCAACAAATGGATATACACTTATAAATTTTAGTGTTAATGTTGACTTTCATGTATCTAAGCAAATTTTTAATTTGGGTATATCTGTAAACAATGTTTTCGATACGCAATATTTTGACCATCTTTCTACATTACAACCGTTGAATTATTATAATCAAGGAAGAAATATTAGTGTATCTTTAAAGATACCGTTTGGGATATTATAAACAGTTTAAAATGAAATTAGTAGAAAAACAGTCCCATATCATCATAGGGATAAACTGAATTTTCTCAATATAAAAAAGGCAATTTAAACTTTACAACATTCAGCCCATTTCATCTAAGGATGGATTGGGCTTTTTGTTTTAAGAAAATAGGAAATATATTTTATATTATCTTTTGTATTTTTGTAAATCAATTAAATGAACCTCAAGAATATCTAAAAGTGGACAATAAATACAATAATGTATGAATATGCAACCTTTTTGAAAAATTGAAGGAAACATTTAAATAAGCTAGCAACAATGCAAATTAAAAATCATGACGAAAAACTCAAAATTTCTATTTATCTTTATTTCGTTCTTAATAATATCCTATCAGTTTTCGTTCGGACAAGAAAATAAAAATTATTCAGTTTCAGGAAAAATAAAGGATTTGACCAATAAACAACCAATTGAATTTGCATCTGTAGCTATTTACAAAACACCTGACACAGTTTTAGTAACTGGTACAATTACAAACGCTAAGGGCGAATTTGTTTTGAAAAACTTATCATCTGGTAAGTTTATTATTAAGTCAAGTTTTATGGGATATCACAGTGTTATAAAGAATGTCGAAATTGTTAAATCTTCCCTCATTTTATCTGAACCCATTTATTTGACAAAATCTGCATTATCACTCAACGAAGTTCAGGTAACAACTACGCGAAATGAAAAACAAATTACTATTGAAATGACTAAAATCAACGTAGCACAAAATATTTCTTCTGTTTCCGGCAATATTATTGAAGTCTTAAAAAGCCAATCATCAGTCAGTATTGATGGAGAAAACAATATTTATCTTCGTGGAAATAAAAATATTCTTATTCTCATTGATGGAGTTCCTACTACAGTATCTGCCTTAAATTTAATACCTGCATCCAATGTTGAGAATATTGAAATTATTACAAATCCGGATGCAAAGTATGATGCAGAAGGCACAGGTGGCATTATTAACATAGTGACAAAAAGACAAAATATTTCTGGAATAAGTGGAGCTGCTTCTTTAAACTATGGTATTTACAATAGAATTAATGGTGGGTTAAGTCTTAACTATTCTAAAGGAATTTGGGATATTGGAATAAATTATAATGGTAAGTACGAAAAATCTGATATTCAAAGTTATTTGACTCGGGAATTGTACACTCAGAATATCTTTGTTGACCAAGAAATTAAATCAACCCAAAGAAACCCAACTCACACATTATCATTGCTATTAAATGCAAAACCTACTAAAAAGGACATTTTTTCTTTTGGTTTTAAATACATGTCTCCAAATTTGAATACTATTCAAACTATTACAGGTCAACAAATCAATGATCTATTGCCAGCGATCTATTTTAATAGAAAAAACGATATTACTTTTTCGAGAAAAACAATTGAAAGCACACTTTCCTACAAAAAAATATTTGAGAAAAACAAGAATGAATTGTCTTTTGATGCTTCATTTTCACGAACGAAAGGTTCAAGACCCGCTGAATATTATATTGAAAACATACTGTTACAAAAATCTTCTGGCGGTGGAACACCAACTAATGTGACTATTCAGGTTGATTATCTTAAATCTTTATTCAAAACTGGCAAAATTGAATTTGGCTTAAAAGGATTTTCAAGATGGAATAATTTCATTTATTATTTTCACGATTTAGATACAAACTCAAATCAATGGAACTTAAACCCTGCTTTTAGTAATAATTTGGAACATCATGAATATATTTACTCTTCATACCTGATGTATTCTGACAGTTTATTTAAAAAAGTATATTATAAAATTGGGGCAAGAGTAGAATATAATACTTCAGAAATAATTCAAAAATCTATAAATTACAGAGGTTATAAGGAATATGTATTTCCTTTTCCTTATTTACTCATAAAGTATAATATAAATAAAAATAAAAATGTTGCTTTAAGTGTAAATCGAAGAATAACACGCCCAACCTATCCTCAGATAAATCCATTTATAAATGTAATTGATCAAATGACTTATGAAACTGGAAATAAAAGTCTAAAACCTGAAATTCTTGATAAAATGGAATTCAACTATTCTTTTATAAAAGAAAAATTTCAGTTTAAAACTAACATTTTTTATAGCCTTACTAAAGATTTTATAACTCAAATATCTATGTTGTCTGTACCTGACAAGTTAATTCTTACCTACGTTAATGGAGACAGACAACACAAAATCGGAAGCGATTTTGACATAACGTATAAACTCGTCAAATACCTTTCTATTAATCCGGGTGTTTCAATTTTTTACACTAAATCAATTGGTCAATTCAATGAAATTGATTTGAGTACAAATAATCTTGCTTGGACTGGTAATATAAAAATCATAATTAAACCTGAAAAGAAAACAGAAATTCAACTATTTTTAAATTATAATTCTCCCATTGAATTGCCTCAGTTCTATTTAAGTGAGATTTACTATGCAGATATTTCCGTAAAACGAACCTTTTTTGATAATAAGTTGTCCGTTAGCTTAACCTTGACAGACATATTCAACACACGTAATTGGGAGATAAATTCAGACAACGCTATTTATAAACTTGTTAATTACAGCAAAAGTGAAACCCGTATTTTATGGATAGGATTAACTTATAATTTTAACTCCTTTAAAGCGGGTAAATCTCAGAAAAACGGAGATAGTGAAAGTGATGGGGGAATATTCAAACTTGGACAATAATAAATGGAAGTTGTTCTTATTTCAAACAATTTGTTTTTGTTGACATAAAATCGAAATAACCATTACAAAAAAAATAAATTCCATTGGATTATAATTTCAATGGAATTTAAATAAAATAAATTTGTAAAGTACTAATATATAACGAAATATAATTTCATTATGGGGTGCAAACGAACCTTATTAGGTAAATTTTGTTTTTAAACCAAGTCAAGACCCATTTTTAGATCATTGATGATATCATTTACGCTTTCAATACCTACTGAAAAGCGAACAAGATCATCCGTAATTCCTGCTTTTTGTTTACCTTCTTTTGAGACTTTTGAGTGTGTCATCGAAGCAGGATGTTGAATAAGTGTTTCAACACCTCCTAGAGAAACAGCTAGCATAGCAAGATGAACATTATCCATCAATTTTTTTGCAGCTTCATAACCACCGGTTAATCCAAAACTAATCATACTTCCCGGCCCTTTCATTTGTTTCAATCCAAGTTCATATTGTGGATGTGATTTTAAACCAGGATATTTAATCCAAGCAACTTTTGGGTGATTTTCCAAAAATTCAGCAACTTTTTGTGCATTTTTAGTAGCTCTGTCGATTCTAATTGACAATGTTTTAACACCTCTCAAAACCATATAAGCTTGATGAGGATCCATATTGCAGCCCAGATTTACCATCATACCCCTTAAAATTTTATAGACAGCAGGGTCTTTAGCAACAACAACACCAGCAACGATATCAGCATGTCCGTTGATAGATTTGGTCATGGAATGCATAACAATATCAGCTCCCATTGTTAAGGGTTGTTGAGAATAGGGACTACAAAATGTATTATCCACTGCAAGTAGAGCTCCATGTTTATGGGCGATATCTGCACATGCATGAATATCAGCAATATCCATAGTAGGATTGGCAGGAGTTTCAATATATAGAAGTTTTGTGTTAGGACGAAATGCAGCTTCAATAGCATTTAAGTCTGTTGTGTCAATAAAACTACTTTCTACACCATATTTTGGGTAATGGTTTTCTAAAATAGCACGACTAGGTCCATAAACTGCTTCAGTTGATATAACATGATCACCGCTACCTAAAATACCTTGATAAATTACGTTAACAGCAGCCATCCCTGATGAAACTGCGATGCCTCTGTATCCTTTTTCTAATGCCGCAATTTGCCTTTCTAGTGCATCAATTGTTGGATTTCCTATACGAGTATAGATATATCCATCACTTTCACCGGCAAAACATTTTGCCCCGTGTTCTGCACTTTCAAATGCAAATGTTGAACTTTGATAAATCGGAACTGCTGCAGCTCCAAAAGCTTCTTTAATCTCGCCACCATGTACTAATAAGGTGTCGAATTCTGAATGTAAATGATCCATTGTTTTTAGTTAAAATTCTGATATTAATATATTTGCCATTTTTTCAAATTCATCAACAACAATTTTGTCGTTTTGATTGAAAATGGATAATCCTTTTTCTGCCATTTCGCCGACCGCCATAACCAGTGGGATTTGTCCTAGTAATTTTGTGTGGAATTCTTCGGCTAACATTTTTCCTCCATCTTTACCAAAAATGTAGTATTTTTCATCAGGATGAGGTGCAGGGGAGAACCAGGACATATTTTCCACGATTCCCAAAACAGGAACATTGATATGTGGATCTTCAAACATAGAAGCAGCCTTACGGGCATCGTTAACAGCTATCTCTTGAGGTGTGGTTACTATAATGGCACCTGAGAGGTTCAGTTTTTGTATGGCTGTCAACTGAATATCACCTGTTCCCGGAGGGAAGTCGATGATCATATAGTCGATTTCTCCCCATTCAGTGTTTTCCAAAAGTTGGGTAATAGCATTTGAGGCCATAGGACCTCTCCAGATCAAGGGTTGTTCTTTAGAAACAAAGAAGCCGATAGAGATCATTTTAATTCCATATTTTTCAACAGGGAAAAACACCTCTTTTTCACCAATTTGGGTCACTTCCGGTTGAATATCTTCAACGCCCATCATTTTCGGAATAGAAGGGCCATATAAATCAGCATCCACTAAGGCTACTTTGAGCCCTTGGCGTGCTAAGGAAATCGCTAAATTGACAGAAACGGTAGATTTTCCAACGCCCCCTTTACCGGAAGCTACAATTACAACGTGTTTTACGTTATCGAGTTTAATTTTTGGGTTTAATAAGTCCATATATATATCATTTTTTAGTGTTGACAACTATGTTCTTGATCTCCATTCTCATGGTGATGTTGGCATGAAGAGCCACTATCCTGAACAGATCCTGCAAGATAAAGTTTTACGACCTCTGTAGCATCTCCATCACATCCTCTGATCACATCAATACCGGAATAATTTAGAACATTAATGGCGCCCTCACCAATTCCACCGGCTAACATCAGCGATACCCCTTTGGAAGCTAGTACAGATGCAATATTTGATTTACAACCACAGCCTTGTGGCGAATCCATTTTTTCTACTTGTTCAATTTCTTGATTTGCAATAGAATATACATTATAGAATGCACAATGCCCAAAATGGGAATCTATTTCGTTACTTGAAGTAACTGGTACTGCAATTTTCATAATATTTTAATTTTACAGTTTATATTGATTTGTTAATTTTGAAATAATTTCTTGAATAGTTATATTATCATCCTGATAAACAATAATTTGTATATGATGACTGTCTAAAAGAGGTTTGATCTTTATACCAAAATCACCGGCAATCACTTTGGATACCTTTTTGGAGGCCATAAGAGCAGCAACTTTCTGCCCTACTTCAAAATCTGCATCTTTATAAGGATTCGGAAAAAATTCTACACCTCCGGAATCGGTATCAAAAAATACAAAACTGGTACATCGGGCAAAACGTTGATCAATCCCCGAATCAAATCGTAAACCGGTTGAAGCGATCGCTATTTTCATTTTATTTTTCCTTTCCTTCTGCATTGAATAGTGAAATCTGAATCAGGTTCCTGCTCATTTTTATATTTACGAATCTTTCTACATCCACAAATGGGACACATTTCCGGTTCCAATTCTTTGTTTAGATTATCAAAAACTGATGGGCAGGAAGAGCATTGGTACCAATCACTGTCAAAATAGATTTTACCTCCTTCAATACTTATTTGAGCCCCTTCCACTAGCGCTTTTGCCATTTTTTGTCGAGCAATGGCGTAAATTCTGGTAAAAGTGGGGCGCGAAATGTTCATGATTGCTGCTGCTTCACAATGATTCAATTTGTCATAATCGCACATTTTAAGGGCTTCATACTCTTCAAATTGTAATGTAATAATATCCGATTTCTCTAGCTCTTCAGAAATCCCATAAGGTTTAAACCCTTTGATTTTAGGAGGGGATGATATTTTCCGGGGTACTAATTTTCGTGGTGACATAAAGTAAACATTTGTTCGCTGCAAAGATAATGAACATATGCTTAAAATGCAAG
>DAONEU010000018.1:0-17250 GCA_035403245.1 Bacteroidales bacterium
TTTCAAGATAATCTCAACGATGAAATGAAAAATTTAAATAAAAAAAGAACGAAAAGTTGTTTGGGGAAGTTTATTTCTAGTACACTAGTGTGTGGTTTTTTTCTGCGGTTCAAAAGTACAAAAAAAACAATACAAAACAACAACTAAGATTTTTTTTCAGCACTTGCGCCGAAACTTAATGAAGTATCAAGAGCTGATCGCTCCTTATGAGCGGGTAAATGAACTTTTTAATGAATAATTAATAATGAATAATGAATAATCCTATCGCGGGATTTTAAAAATGGGGATATGATAGAACACAAATGACATAGATTAAAGAGATGTTCACAGATTAATGAATAATGAATTACCACCCCGCCCTTCGGGCACCCCTCCAAAGGAGTGGAATTCGCTCATTATCTTATTTTTACGCAAATAAGATAATGTAATAAAGGAATAATACACGTAAGGATAAATGTATTAACAAAATATCGAAGGATTTTGTTAGATGCACATTCCCCTCCTCTGGAGGGGTGCCCGAAGGGCGGGGTGGTGTGGTTTCATTTGCTACCAATATAACGCTCCTCCGGAGCGGGAAAATGAACTTTTTAATGAATAATGGTTTAGGGGAAAGGGGGAAATTACGAATTAGAAATTACGAATTACGAATTTTTGAGTTAAATGGCGTTTCAACTTTTAAACCTTTAAACAGCGTAGCGTTAAACCTTTAACCTTTAAACAGCGAAGTGTTAAACCTTTAAACTTTAAACAGCGTAGCGTTAAACCTTTAAACAACTAAAACCCAAAACCCAACATCCAACGGCTACTTCTTTTTCAGGAACTTCTGAACTGCTAGTTCGTAGTTTTTGGTGCCGTAACGGGTTGGGTAGATCCCTTTGGTGCATCCTTCGCAAAGGATATTTTCTACTCCTGATGAGGCAATCATGTCGTCGAAAGAAAGATAGTGCATCGACTCTACTGAAAACTCCTTGGCGATATTTTCAGATTTGGTCTTCACCGGAATATTTCCTTCGTAAATGGTGTATTTTGGTGCCATCAGCTCTTTCACGGTTGGCATGTTGATCCCGTAAAAACAAGGCGCCACAATCGGTGGACTCATGATTCTGAGGTGTACACTCTTGGCTCCTGCATTTCTAATTTTGTAAATCAACCCTTTCAATGTGGATCCGCGTACCAAAGAGTCATCGATCAAGTAGATATCCTTACCGGAAACAACCTCTGGAAGCACTTTGTACTTCATATCGATACTATCATTACGCTGTTTGGAATCGTTGATAAAAGTTCTACCTACATAACGGTTTCGGATGATTCCCTCCATACATGGTATTCCGAGGGTATATGCGAACGAGTCGGCAGCGGCCTTAGAAGAGTCGGGAATTGGAATCACCAAAGCATTGGATTTATCTACATCTTTCTCTTTTTGAGCCATGATATGTCCCGATTGAGAACGGAAAACATATACGGAAATACCGTCGAATTTACTAGCGGCACTAGAGAAATATACTAATTCAAGAAGACAGATCTTCTTATTTTCATCTACATAACGGAAATTGTGAACCAGTTGACCTTGGGAATAGATCACGATTTCACCGGGTTGTAAGTATTTATTGTAATCGAGCCCAATACTTTCAAGGGCTATGGTTTCGCTAGAGAAACCAATCATTTGATCATTTACAGCATAACTCAAAGGTCGAATCCCTTTTCTGTCTCTGGTTGCTGCCATCTCCCCTTTGGCATTCATGATCACGATGGCAAAACCACCGTCGAGCAACTCCTGAGCATAAGATAAGGCATCTTCGAGAGAGTGTGAAGCACTTTGTGACAAACCAATGGAAAGGATATGCATCAAGATTTCGGTATCGTTATCATACACGAAGTTGTAACCGTAACGATCCATCAACATTTGCTTCAAGTCTTGCGCATTGGCAATATTTCCGTTGAAAGCAAAGCTAAACCAGTTAGAGAGGATCGGATGTTTTAACTCATAAGGTTGAACAAAATCGAGTTGGTTGGTACCGGAGGTAGCATAACGGGTATGGCCAATCACCATATCAGCAATTTCAGGGACGGAGTTTGCATCTGCAAAAATAGAGGACACGAGTCCAATATTTTTAGAAATTTTAATTCTGTTTGGAAGTTTGTGATTAAAAAAGGCGAGTCCGGCTGCCAGTTGTCCGCGATGTTGTAGCTGGTAGAGCATATTAACCGATAGTTCGGGAAGTATGGAACCTGTTTCTAAATCATCACTGTTTCTGTTAATTAGGGCAATAACACCACACTCATGCAAACAATCGTTAGCTATATCTGACATACAAAAATTTTTTTACAAAAGTATGATTTTTTTTTGAAAAATTAACAGTCGGACTCGCTTTTTTAATAAATTTTAGAGAGCACCTTCATCATACGCTTGTTCGCCATGAATAGCCGCATCTAAGCCCATCTTTTCGGTATGTTCATCTACTTTAACAGGAGTGATCCAGTTGATCACGATCAACATTATATAGGTAAAGATAAAAGCGTAAAGGGAAGCAGAAACAACAGCTACAACTTGTTTTCCTAGGAAAGCAGCATTTCCGAAGATCAATCCGTCAGTACCGGCACCATTGATAGCTTTAGAAGCAAAGACACCAAGTAAGATAGAACCAAGGACACCACCGATACCGTGAACACCCCATACATCAAGAGCATCATCCCATTTCATTTTATTTTTGAGTTGAACAGCCATATAACAAACAATCCCCGCAGCAATACCTATGATCGGTGAAGCCCAAACAGGAACAAAACCGGCGCACGGAGTAATTGTTGCCAAACCTGCAATACCACCGGTTAACAATCCGATTAACTTTGGTTTTTTCTCACGAGACCATTCTATAATCAACCAGGTTACGGTAGCAAAAGAGGCTGCGATATCTGTATTAATAAATGCGGTAGAAGTAACAAAGTCAACAGCTACTTCACTTCCGGCGTTAAAACCGTACCAGCCAAACCAAAGCAAACCGCTACCGATTGCTACTAGTGGAATACTGTTAGGTTGTGATGTTTTGTCCACACGCCCTTTTACATAGAAAACAGAAGCCAAAGCTGCAAAACCGGCAGTAGCATGAACCACGATACCACCTGCAAAGTCAAGAACGCCCCATTGTGCTAATAAGCCACCGCCCCAAACCATGTGAACGAAAGGATAATACACTAAGATTTGCCAAAAAGTTAAGAAGATTAAGTATGCTTTGAAGTTAATACGATTCACAAAAGCACCTGTAATCAAGGCAGGCGTAATGATTGCGAACATCATTTGGTAAGCGAAGAACACAAATTCAGGAATTTTACCGTTTGTGTACATAGAATTGGCGTTGATTCCATGAAGGAAAGCTTTTCCAAAATCTCCGATAATAGCACCTTCGCCACCACTGAAGCATAAAGAATAGCCAAAAAGCACCCAAAGAACTGTTGTCCATCCCATGGAAACAAAACTTTGAATCATGATTCCTAAAATGTTACGTTTAGAAGCTAACCCACCGTAGAAAAAAGCTAATCCGGGAGTCATAAGCATTACTAAACTAGTCGCGAGGAGCATAAAGCCGGTTGAACCAGTATCGATCATAATGATTAAAATTTAAAATGTTTATAATTGGTTAATAATTAAAGTGAAATTCCGAACACAAAGTGAGCCGCATTTGCCTGAGGATTAAAGATCAAGGACCCTTTAACAGGAAGGCTATAGTCTTTATTGATTTTGATAGATTTATAGGCAGTTATTCCAAGGTTTACTACTCCGAAGCTATTTCCGAATGCACCTGCCATTGGAGTTATACCGGCAAAAACATCGAGATTATTATCTTTAATGGAGAAAGTATAACCGGCTTCAAAATAGGAACTGAAATAGGTTTTGTTGGTCGTATCTAATTCAGGTTGATAGCCCCAACGCTTGTCGTTGCCGTAAAAGAAAACACCACCCATAATCCAGAATGGATATTTTTCAGAACCTTTATATTGAAGGGCTGCCTCAAAAGTATGGGCTGTGGTTTGATTTTGATAAGCAAAATAACGGATATCGGGAGAAGCGGGATTCCCATTATTGTATGGGATGTAGTAATCTGTAAGAGTTATAGAGAATCTATTGATAGTGTATTTCACATATAAATCAATTTCGCGGTATTTGTTAGTAGCTGAGAAGGAGTTCCAGCAACCTATTTCGAAATTTTTATAGGCAAGGGATAGATAGGGCTGAATACTGGGAGAATCGCCATAATCGGTACCTCTCCAAACATATCTGCTCATTAAATCTGCGCCTACATTTAAAGACCATTTCTTCTTAACAATAGTATCTCCGGATGTCGGATCAGTTTCATTTTGAGCTACCGCTGCAAAATTGATTGTCGCTAAAACCACAACAATTAGAAAATTTTTAAAGATTGAATTCATACCTAATTTATTTAATTTGGGGACAAAAGTAGACTCTTAAAAATAGAAATACAATGAGATAATGCCTGAAATTTGATCAGGATTTTTCGAATAAAATAGGTATAATACCTATTTTATCAAGTTTATTTGATTGTAAAAATTTCATATATTTGCAGTTGCATAATCGTTGAACTATGAAACACAGAGCCCCATTTTTTCAATTAAGTGTAATGGCACTTTTTCTTCTATTTTCTAGTCAACTTATGGCACAACAATGGCCTGCTTCACTGGTTGGAAGGTGGACTTTTGACAATCTAAACAACCTACTGGATGGATCGGTGGGAAACGATTTAGTCCTGACCGGCACACACACTTCGGTACCAGGTCCATCTGTATCAGATTTAGCTGTAGCTATAAGCAATGGAAGTTATTATACGTGTAATCACGGTATGAATGCAAATGGAAGTGGAAATTATGTCAATGAATATTCGATCCTAATGGATATTAAGATTGATAATCCAAAACAGTATCATTCGTTTTATCAGACGAACCCTACAAACAGCAATGACGGAGATCTTTTTATCAATCCAAATAGTCAGATTGGAATCAGTGCAACAGGATATTCCGGATTCTCTATAAAGGCTAATGAGTGGTATAGAGTAGTGATTACTGTTGATTTAGGATCATCCATCCGTTTTTACGTTGATGGTAGAATGGTTTTGGAAGGAATCAGTCAAGATATTGACGGACGATTCTCTTTAGATCCATCCGTTTTATTTTTTGCAGATGATAATGGTGAGGATAACTTGATCTATGTCTCCCAAATTGCCCTTTTCAATAATTGTCTGGACAATAATCAAGTTCGATTATTATCCGGTTTTCACAATTCCATCATTTCTCCTTATCTTCAATCCCCAACGCCTAACTCTATTTATGTTTGTTGGAACTCCTATTATAGCGGTTCAACTAAAGTCCAATATGGAACTACACAGACATTTGGTCAAAGTATTATGGGTTCTTTTGAAGATATTGGAACATCCGGAACTATAAACCGCTGGCATTCAGTAAAGCTAACCGGACTTCAAGCAAATACAAAATACTTCTACCGATGTATAAGTGGAAGTGACTCTTCAGATTGTTTTAATTTCACAACACCACCGGAAGCGAATAATTGTAATAGACCTATCAGGTTTTTAAAGTTTGGAGACAATCAAACCTATACGCTACGTAGTACAGCTTTAATTGACAGTGTTAGTGTTTTATTAAGAAACCTTTACGGAATAAACTGGAGAGATTCAATTTCTTTAATTACAAATACGGGAGATATTACTGAATATGGAACTGAGATTGGACGGTATAGCAATGAATTTTATAATCCATTCTCAAAACTAACTGCCTCTATTCCTTCTATGGTTTCCATTGGAAATCACGAAGTTGAGAGTCCCTATTATTATCAATTCATGAAATATGAAGAGTTTAGTCAGAATGAAGAGATCAGTTATTCTTTTATTTTGGGAAATAATCAATTCATTTTTTTAAACAATAATGGGCTTTACAATGATACCATTCAGAGTGAATGGCTTGAAGACCAGTTAGACATTTCCGCACAAGATTCAAATATAGACTTTGTATTTTTATTTATGCATCAACCCGGAATAAGTGAGTTATGGCCCGATGGAAATAACAATTACACTTACAACATTTTATATCCTATATTGGCGCAATTCCCTAAGGTTGTAATGATCAATCACGGACATTCGCATTGTTATGAACGTGGAGATTTTTGGGGAAATAATTCTCAGAATCAGGATTTCAGGACTGTTATTTGTGGGGGTGCAGCAGGTGATTTAGATAATTGGGGAGATTATACGAATCAGACCGATTATTTAAATGTGGAGCGTTCCTTTGATATGTATGGTTTTTTATTGGTTGAAATCAATCCTTTGACAAAATCTGTATCCTCTTCTTTTTACTCTTTAGGTAATGAAAACAGAACACGTAGTTTGGAATTGATGGATTATTGGAATCGGAATGAAATGGATCCAAGACCGGAAAGGCCGGAAGTTATCAGTGTAAATACCTCACAACAAAACAGATTAAATTTCAATTTCACCTCATCCCAATTGGATCAAAACAATTTAATGTCATCACAATTTCAACTGATTCCATTAAACGGAAGCTTTACTTTACCTTTCATTGATTCTGTTCAACATTCTGAGAATTATTATGGGGATAGTGGTTCACCAAATTATGAGCCAATTCAACATTGTGATCCAAATAATATTTTCCAATTATCATTAGACTTTAGCAATACTGATTTGAATCAGAATTATCTTGCTAGGGTAAGATTTAGAGACGCCAATTTACGTTGGAGTGATTGGTCTAGTACTTTACTTTTCAGCCCATCAACAATTAACACTGACCAATATCCTTTTGAAAAAACTGAAATACAAATCTATCCGAATCCCACTAACGGAACGATTAATATTATCAATTTCTCAAAAATTCAAATGGTAATTTTCAATCAAATAGGGCAAACTGTCTTGTTGTCTGAATTTGAATCAGGCGAAAACACTATTGATTTAAATAGATTTGAAGATGGTGTTTATTTTATCAAAATATATAATAGCAACAACAATCTTTGTGATTTCAAAAAGATCATAAAGATTAGTCAATAATTTACATTATGGAATTCAGACATATCAATTCAGAAACAAATGGCTATATCAAAGCCATCGAAAATGAAACCCAATTGGGGATAATTACCTATTATTGGGAAGATGATAAAACAATTGTGGTGGATCATACGGAAGTGAATCCCTTATTTGAAGGGAATGGGGTTGGTTCACTTTTAGTGAATGAAATACTGCGGTTTGTTGATCAGAATAGTTTAAATATTGTTCCATTATGTCCATTTGTTAAAGTAGTAATGCACAGATTAAACCGATTTTAAACAAAAATGTGTGAAAAACAGCCATTTTCATCATTTTTTTGTTAAAAAAACTAAAAAAAATCAAAAGTTTTAAACATATTAAAATATATACTATATTTGCAAAAAAAACATAAACATCTGAATTTCAGAAATGTTTGCAAAGATGTCAGCTTATGACTACACAGTTAGATAGGATATTCGACTTCGAGAAAGTGAATACACTTCTAGAGGGATTCAACAAAACAACCGGTTTTGTAACCGCTATTCTTGATTTAAAAGGGAATGTTTTGTCTAAATCCGGATGGAGAGATTTGTGCACAGAATTCCATAGAATCAATCCTAAAACTGCATTTCGTTGTACTTTTAGTGACACTATTTTGGCAAGTAAAATGGCTGAAGGTGAAAATTATCATTGTTACAAGTGTTTAAATGGGTTAGTTGATGTGGCTGTTCCAATCATCATTAGAGGCGTTCATGTTGGAAATCTTTTTTCAGGACAATTTTTCTTCGAAGAACCTGATTATGATTTTTTCAGAAAGCAAGCTAAGGAGTTTGGATTTGATCAAGAGAAATATTTAAAAGCTGTTTCAGAAGTTCCAATTAAAAGTGAAGAGCAAGTAAAGTTTGCCATGAACTTTTTGTTGCAAATGACAGAAATAATTAGTGATCAAGGGTATCAGAATTTAGTTTTAGAAGAGATAAACTCATCATTTAATGAAAGTAACAATAGATTTTATACCATATTTTATGCTAATCCTATTCCAATTTCAATAATGGAATATGAAACCAAAACCTATACAAATGTCAATCAGTCATGGTGCAACTTTTTTGGATATCAACCGGAAGAGGTCATTGGTTCCAATTATGAAAAATTGGGTATCATTACTACTGAAACTAGAAAACTCATTGATGAAACTCTAGAAAGAGATGGAAGAATTAACACTATCGAGATGGAAGTATATACTAAATCCGGTGTTAAAAAAAATGTTTTTTACAATAGAGTCTTGATTAAAATCCAAGATCAAGATTACATTGTATATTTGATGACAGACATCACTGAAAGAAAGGAAATTGAAAGGAAGATGATGAATCTGAACATTGAATTAGAGGAAAAAGTAAGACAAAGGACTTCTGATTTGGAAGCATCCAATAAAGAGTTAGAATCTTTCTCTTATTCAGTTTCACATGATTTACGAGCACCACTAAGACATATCAATGGTTATGTAGATTTGTTAAACGAGCGTTTTAATGAGGACCTTCCCGAAAAAGCGCAACACTATTTGCAAGTAATCAGTAATGCATCAAAACAGATGGGGACACTTATTGATGAATTATTGCTTTATTCCAGGACCGGAAGGCAAGTGATCAATAAAATAGACTTGAACATGGATACACTTATTCGTGAGATTGTTGAAAAGTTTTACTTTGAATTGAAAGACAGAAAAATTGAATGGGAAATTTCCAAATTACCGATTATAATTGCCGACTACACCATGATGAAACAAGTATGGACTAACCTCATTGACAATGCCTTGAAATATTCTCGAAACAACGAAATTACAAAAATAAAAATTGGTTATTCTGAAGCGAAAGATTATTATAAGTTTTTTATTCAGGATAATGGAGTTGGTTTTGACATGAAATATGCCGGAAAACTGTTTGGTGTTTTTCAAAGATTACATTCTCAAACCGAATTTGAAGGTACAGGAATTGGATTAGCTAATGTTCAAAGAATCATTCATAAACATAATGGAAGAGTTTGGGCTGATGCCGAATTAAATAAAGGAGCAACATTTTATTATACGATACCCAAAAAATTATGAAAACCATGGTAGATTTAAAAACTATTTTAATTGTTGAAGATAATCCACAAGATGTGGAATTAACTTTGGAAGCACTTTCAACACATAATTTAGCGAATAATGTAATTGCAGTTGGCGATGGTGTTGAAGCTATTGATTATCTGACTTATAAAGGAAAATTTGAATCCCGAACTAAAGGGAATCCATCTGTAATTTTGTTAGACATCAAAATGCCTCGGATGGATGGTATCGAAGTGTTAGAATACATCAGAGCAGATGATAAATTAAAGATGATTCCGGTAGTAATGTTAACATCTTCGAGAGAGGAACCTGATTTAATAAAATGTTATAAGTTAGGAGTCAACGCTTATGTGGTTAAACCAGTTGGCTTTAAAGATTTTTTGGAAGCTGTGAAACAGATTGGAATCTTTTGGGCTATTTTAAACGAACATCCTGAAGTAATATAATTTTAGATTAAAACCAATGGAAACGTCAAATTTAAAAGTACTATTCTTGGAAGATTCTTTACATGACATGGAGTTGTTATGTGAAATGCTTACAAATGCCGGTTATGTTTTGGATATAATCCATGTTGATAACGAATTAGACTATACAAAAAATTTAAATAGTCATCAATTTGACATTATCCTTTCAGATTTTTCACTGGTAGGGTTTGATGCTTTTGGAGCTTTAGAAATCAGTAAACAAATTTGCCCTGACACACCATTTATTTGTGTTTCAGGATCCATTGGTGAAGAAACAGCCATAGAACTTCTCAAATTAGGAGCTGTCGATTATGTTTTTAAAGATCGACCTGAACGTTTACCTTACGCCATCAAAAGGGCTCTTGATGAGACTAAAACTAAAATTGCTCACCAAAAAGCAGCTGAAGAATTACGTGAAAGTGAAGAAAAATTTAGAAATATTTTTCAATTACACTCTGCCATCAATTTACTGATAGACCCTCAAGATGGACACATCGTTGATGCTAACAAAGCAGCTTCTGAATTTTATGAATGGTCAATCGAGGAGCTAAAATCTATGACTATTTTTCAAATCAACACGTTAGATAGTAATCTGCTACGCAATGAAATGCATCATATATTAGATACAAATAAAAATCAATTTGAATTTATACATCGAAAATCGGATGGCTCTACCGTTGATGTTGAAGTTTATAGCAGCAAAATAACTATTAAAGGGATTCCTTATCTTTATTCCATTATTCATGATATTTCCGACAAAAAAAAATTTTTACTTGATTTACTTGCAGCAAAAGAAAAAGCGGAAGAAAGTGATCGTTTAAAAACCGCTTTTATACATAATATTTCTCATGAAATCAGAACTCCTTTAAATAGTATTCTAGGTTTTGGACAATATTTATCCGAAGCTGATCTACCACAAAACGAAAGAATAGAAATGTTTGATCATCTTCAAAAATCAAGTACGAGGTTAATGAATACGGTTGATGATTATGTAGATATTGCGATGATTGTAACATCAACCATGAAAGTGAATAAAAAGGAATTTATAGTTCAACCTTTTTTCGATGAATTTATTGCTGATACATTTTACTTATTTAACCATTTAAAAATAGAGTATATCGTAGACACTCCAATTCAAAGTTCCAACTTGGCATTATTTTCCGACAAAGAATTAATTCGAAAAATCTTACTAAAGCTTTTAGATAATGCCATAAAATTTACTTCTCGTGGCTCTATCTCCTGTGGCTATAAAGTTTTAGATGAATCAATTGAATTTTTTGTAAAAGATACCGGAAAAGGGATTGCACAAGAGAAAATTGATATGATATTTAAAATGTTTTCTCAAGAAGAATCATCCATGACAAGAGGATATGAAGGGAGTGGATTGGGATTGACCATTTCAAAAGGATTGTTAAATCTTCTCGGTGGAGAAATTCAAGTATCTAGTGTAAAAGGAATTGGTTCAAACTTTAGTTTTAGGATCCCTTTTAAAACAATAGAAACTCAAACAAACCCTGATGAAGATTTAAAACTATTTGATAATCAAAATAAACCAGTTATACTCGTGGCTGAAGATGATGAACTAAACTATATGTACATGGAGACCCTATTTAATCGCAATGGTTTTGAGTTTTTTCATGTTGAAAATGGATTAGAGGCTGTAGAACTATGCAAAGAAAATCCTCAAATCAATATTGTATTCATGGATATCAAAATGCCGGTGATGAATGGATTGGAAGCAACAAAACTGATCAGGGGATTTAGACCCGATTTACCCATAATTGCTACAACAGCTTATGCACAAACAGGAGATGAAGAGCGATTTTTATCTGAAGGTTGTAATGATTATTTAGCTAAGCCTATTCGAAAAGAAAAGTTAATGGAGATCATTAAAAAATATGCAAAGTGCTAAATATTAATTAATTAAAGTAAATAGTTTATGAAGCATCGATTATTAATTGCATTTCTGATCGTCACTTCGAGTGTTTCATTCAGTTACGCACAACAGTACGGTTGGGTAAATATTGGAGACCATCAGGTATATATTACTATCGAATGCAAACCGGATCATTTTCAGAAACAAAAAAAATGATTTTAATTCAAAATTATTAAAATATTTTGGTCACTCATTTGTCTTATTGATTAGGAGACAGTCCAATAATGAACTGTTTCAATTAAAAATTAAAATTTATAACAATGAGCAGAATGAAAATGAGAAAACGATGGATTGGGTTTGGTTTTATTGGACTTACCCTATTTGTATTGGTTATTTTGGGTGTAATGTTACTTTGGAATCATTTATTACCTACCCTTTTTGGAATTTCAACAATCACTTTTTGGCAAGCTGCCGGACTATTAATTTTGGCACGATTGTTATTTGGTTGTTTCAGAGGGAGACATTGTGGTCATCATCACTTTGGCAACCAATGGCATAAAGAAAACAAACTTCACGAAAAATGGATGAATTTAACGCCTGAAGAACGTAAGGATTATATTCATAAAAGGATGGCTTATATGAAACACCATCATTGGGATTTTGATAACTGTTGTCATGAAACTGACAAAAACACCAAAGAAGCACAACCCCAAAAAGAGGATGATCAAAAGTAAGAGTCGCCATAATGCAGAACAAATCATCGAGGAACATCAATCTCGTTTGAGGAAGTACATCAATGAAAGAATAGACAATCAAGATGATACTGAAGATATTTTACAAGATGTTTTTTATCAACTGTTAAAAAACATGGAGGATAGTGTCTCCCCAATTCGAGATTTTAGTTCCTGGTTGTACCGTGTTGCGCATAATTTGATTATCAATAAAGGGAAAAAGAAAAAAGAGGAGGAGCTTCCCATTTTCCAAATGGATGATGATGAAGATAATTTAGTGTGGGATCTTTCAGAAATATTTTATGAAAATTTGGAAAAGCCTGATACTCCCGAAATGGAATATTTAAAAACTTTAGTCTGGAGTGAATTAGATGTAGCTTTGTCTGAATTACCCCCAGAACAACGAGAAGTTTTTGAACTTACCGAATTAGAAGGGATCCCTATAAAGGAGATTTCATCGCTAACGGGAATTCCTGTTAACACTTTACTTTCCAGAAAACATTATGCAATACTCTTTTTAAGAAAACGTTTTATATCATTATATCATGATATTATTTACACTAAATAACACTATGAATAGAACTAACAGTATTGAAGTGAAAAACTTCACCAAAAAATTTGGAGATTTTACTGCAGTTGATAATATCACATTTGATGTCGAAGAGGGTTCTGTTTTTGCCTTTTTAGGCCCAAATGGGGCGGGTAAAACGACTACCATCAGCACACTGTGTACGATTCAGGAAAAAACATCCGGGGAACTAAAAATAAATGGCTTTGACTTAGACCATCATAAAGATAAAGTCAGAAAAGAGATTGGAATTGTATTTCAGGATTCCACAATGGATCATAAACTTACTATTGAAGAGAATCTTAAACTCCATTGCGATTTTTATAATGTACCCAAGAAAGAGATCCCCGAAAGGATAACTTTTGTTTTACAATTGGTGGATTTGGAAAGCAGGAGAAAATCACCTATTGAATCACTTTCAGGTGGAATGAAAAGAAGGGCAGAGATTGCCAGGGGTTTGGTTCATTATCCTAAAGTTTTATTTCTGGATGAACCCACAACCGGACTAGATCCTCAAACAAGGGTTAATGTTTGGGATTACATTTTAAAATTGCAAAAACAAAAAAATATCACAATCTTTTTGACAACCCACTATATGGAAGAGGCTGAAATATGTGATCAGGTGGCCATTATTGATAAAGGAAAAATTGTCGCACATGATACACCTCTAAATCTTAAAAAGAAATACTCTTCCACAAAAATGAATATTGAATCTTCTAATCCCATCGAATTAAAATCATATTTTGATGCTAAAAATATCAAATATCTGGAAAAGGAATCAGTTATTTCAGCTTTTGTTCAATCAACTGAACAAATCATGGATATTATGAATGATAATCGAAACATTATTAATGATTTAGAGGTTTCAAAAGGCTCTTTAAATGATGTTTTCTTAGCTATAACAGGAAAGGAGATCAGAGAATGAGAACTATTTTAGCACTTCTTAGAAGAAATTTATTAAAGCTGGTTAGAAATCGAATGAGACTCTTCATGAACTTATTCATGTCTGCGATTTTTCTTTTCATCTTTTCATTTATCATGAAATCAACCGGAATGGGGTTAGAAAATCCAATGAACTACCTCATCGCCGGCATCATTATCATGACTGTATTTCAAAGTTCAATGAATAACTCCATGAATATTTTAGATGATATTTCTGATGGTTTTATGAAGGAGATTTTGGTTGCACCTGTCGCCAGATGGCAAATAGCTATTGGACATGTGTTGTCTGCTACCGTAATTTCAGTAATTCAAGGTTTTATTATTGTAGTAATTGGTTTATTTATGGGATTTACTTTGACCTTTATGAGCGGAATAGGGATGATTCTGGTGATGATTTTAGTTGGATTAACTTTTAGCTCAATGGGATTATTTTTAGCAACAGTAACGAGAGAATCAACTAATTTCCAGCTTTTAGTTACTATTGTTTCATTTCCATTGACATTCTTATCTGGGGCATATATACCAACAATGGTATTACCTAAGATTCTACTACCTATTGTATATGTAAACCCATTAACCTATGCTACCGCACTGTTTCGATATATAACGTTGGGTATGGAAAAACTTCCCACTGAACAACTAGTAAAAGAAGGTGTCGCATTTCAAATCAACGGGTGGTTGATCTCTCCTTGGCTAAGCAGTCTTTTTATCCTTTTAATATGTGTCGTATTCTTTTTCTTATCTGTAAATCGTTTTAGCAAAGCAGACTTTTCAAACATAAAGACATTCAGACACAAGTAATTAGAAGTAAATACCTTCTACATTTTCATTACTTTTGAAATAAAGATCTGATTATCGATTATACTACGAATTAAATAAGTACCTGGATTAAGTTTTCCAATATTAATCTCTTGATTGTCTGTATAACCGGCTTGAACAAATTTACCGACCAGATCAAAAACTTGATACGTAATTCTTTGATTGGATTGATTAGGATAATGGAGTATATCGGAAGTTGGATTTGGAAATAAAACCAAGTTTTTATAATTGTCTAGCCAATACTCATTTATACCTACATTATTTTGAGCATCAGTCATAATCATTCCATTAAAACCACAAACATATAAATCTCCATTAGGGGTAGCAGCCACTTCTCTAAGATTACAAGCGGTGAATCGATTAATTAACGACCATGTAAGTCCTTTATCCACAGAAAAGATAGCATGTCCATAATTTGTAAAAGCGTAAATTGTATCTGTATTTGTTTTGATCAATGATCGGACTTCTCGGTTTACAGGTAATGAGATAGTTGTCCAATTTTGACCATTATTCACGCTTCTCAAAATTTTTCCATTTACAGTTCCTGCAATAAGAGTATCAGAACTTAAGTACATAATTGTATTTATAATTGATGTGACACCTGATGATAAAAGCGTCCAGTTATCTCCTCCATCAGTAGTTTTGAGGATTGTCCCATTATTTCCGACAGCCATCCCATTTTGCAGATCATAAAATTCAATTTTATTAATATTTTGAGTGGTCGGAGTTATAATTTCCACCCATGTTTCTGCGTCTATTGATTTATATATTCTTCCAAGAGTTGCACCACACCACAAATGGGTAGGATCTCCTATAAAAACATCTAAAAGCCCGTAAAAAGTGCCGGTACTTTTTTCAGTCCAAGTTAATCCACCATCAAGTGTTTGAAGCGCTTTACCAACTGATCCGACTAACCACCCCATTTGATTGTTATAAAATTTTATTCTTTTAAAGGATGTAATTGCTGGGAGACTTATGGAGTCCCAGGTTATTCCTTTATTAGAAGTTCTCATCAAAAAGCCATCATCTCCAGAGATACAACCTACATTTTCATCAGCAAAGGCGATTGTACCGTATTGTAAATGAGTATTGGAATAAGTTTGCAGATTGGAAAAAGTAACACCTCCATCAGTAGATTTCCAAATGCCCCCTTTTTCACTGGACGCAAATAGTACATTTTGATTTATCGCAAAAACACGATATATATCATCATAATCTCCAATTAAGGAACTTTCCCATGATGTTCCTCCGTTTACTGTCCTCATTACTCCATTATTTGAAGTTCCCAAAAAGCCAACATTCTCATTCATAAAACTCATGGAATATACTGTGCTGGTCGAATTTAAATTGATTGGAGTCCATGAACTACCCCCATTTATGGTTTTCAGCATGGTGCCCCAATAACCACCAATATATCCAGTATTTTCATTTAAAAACCAAGCTGAATAAAGATCCTCATCGACTCCTGTGTAATAAGAATTCCATGTTAATCCCCCATTTATAGTTTTAATAATATCACCATTGTCAGCAGTAACAAAACCGATTTGATCTGAAACAAAAAAGATTTCATGTAAATTTTCGTCTGTACCGGTTGTTTTCAATGTCCATGAGTCTCCACCATCCGAAGAATAAAACAACTCTCCATATTCTCCAGATAAAAAACCAGTTGAGGATGTTGTAAAATAAATATCATTGTAAACATCATTTTGTCCCGGTGGATTAACAGGTATCCATGTGGAACCTCCATCGTATGTTCTGGACACAAATCCATAGCCACAGATCCATCCTGTATCGGGGTTCAAGAAAAAAATCGATTCAATATCATTAAGACCTACATTGCCAGCATAATTCCAACTATTTCCTGAATCTTCTGTTATTACCAGGACTCCACTATAGCCGACTGCAAAACCTTTTGTTGGTGTTGTAAAGGTAATATCAGTTAACAGATTACCTTGTGGCAATGGATTTAACCATCTCCATTGTGCATGCCCCGTAAAAGAGAACAACACAAAGAATAAAAATAATTGGATTGTTTTCATGACTGTTGATTTTAATTTTATTCCATTTTTAAATATTTTTTAAGCTTATTATTATTTTTGGCATCTATCAATTTTTTCATTTCACCTTTAATGATTACTCCATTATCAGGATTTTCACAGTATTTAATGAAAGTCAGATATCCATTATAACTGATTTCCTGAGGATTTTTAGAATCTTTTTTGTTTTCAAGAGAATATTTAACACATGCGGCCATATAGACAGAAGACAAAAGGGATTGATTTTTACATATTTTAGTAATCTTTGAATCAATAGTATATGAATAATCAGGTGTTCCACTCATCCAATTTATTATAAAAATAAATGCATTAAGATTATCCTTTTTGGAACTGTTCATTTCGTAATTACTTTGAAGAATAAAATCAGCACATTCTAATACCAAAGGTTCATACTGCACATAACTATCGTCTGATCCAAATGTGATACCGGTTGTTTTTGGGGCTTCCTGAGCTTTTGATACAAGAAAAGCGAACAAAAGAACAAATAGAAAAAAGTGTTTAATTTTCATAACTAATTAATTAAAAGGTTTATAAATAATTTTTATTAGATTTTTTTAAGATAAAGGTCATTCATTTGAGATTTGCAAATATAAAAAAAAATCGGAATGTTTTACTATTCCGATTTTTTAATTTCAAA
>DAONEU010000018.1:17350-19392 GCA_035403245.1 Bacteroidales bacterium
TGCAAATATAAAAAAAAATCGGAATGTTTTACTATTCCGATTTTTTAATTTCAAACAAATGTAATTATTAACTAATTACTTAACAATACTTTTTCAAAATAGACTTTATCAACTTGTCGTATTTTTAATAAGTAAATGCCATTAGAATAACGAGAAATATCTATAGTGAAAGGGGATTGTTCAATAACAAAGGATTTCAATAATTCTGAGCCTGTTGAAGAATAAAGGGCAACTTCAATAGGTTCGCTGGATTCTGCTTTAATCAGAATCTTACCATTGGTTGGATTAGGATAAATGGAAATCTGACTGTTTTTTTCTTCAGCAACTCCGGAGCACCCATCCACTTCTACCCAAACGGTATCTGATGAAACGCATTGATTTGCATCGGAGAATTCATAAACTACAGGCCACAACCCTACTCCTGCTAAGGATGGATTAAATTGATTTCCAATAACTCCCGGTCCGGAAAATGAACCACCAACAGGAAATCCACTCATAATAGATGGTGCATGATATACACAATAAAAATCGTTTAGTCCGGTCAATTGTACATCAGGATTTGCATTTACCTGAAATTGGGCAGGAGTTGTAAAAACACCGACATTACATTGAGTATTTATAACTTCACAAACATACTGTTTATTATTCTGTCCTAGAGTGATCGGATTAAATTGCAATGTAGAAGAATTATATCCCGTTATATTAGTAAAAGAGGAATTGATTAATTGATTGTCTTCATACCATCTGAATGAATATAACTGAGAAGAATTTACAGAAACACTTAAACTAGCTGAAGAAGAATCACAAACAGAATATCCAATTGGATGTGAAAGAATTTGTGCACCAACAATAATCAATCCCGCATTTCCGTATCCTCTTGGAGAACAATAATCATGAACATAAGGGCGATATTTAAACCCATTCATATTAGAATTGATGGAATTTAATTTTAATTTTGAGTAATAGGTTGAGCTGGGATATCCAACGCTATAATTGGTGATTTCAAAATCGGCATCATAGTAATCAATATCACGCCACCCACTTCCATCTAATGAATCCACTTGCCAACCGGCATACCAACTGTACTGAAAATTGATATTTGCAGAATTAGTAAGAATAACATTAAAATAAGCAGTATCTCCCGGACATTTTTCTCTATTAATAACGTTACCTGTTACTAATGGAGCAGGTAAATTGTTATGTACAATAACTCCCAAACTATCAGTTGAAGTGCACCCAAACTGACTTACAGCCTGCATTCTAAGTATGCCCGAAACTGGTAGTAATTGTGCTGTATTTCCTGTAAAATTAAGTAGCATATTCGGAGTGGTTGTCGTATAGGTATAATTTGGATCTCCAAAAGTTATATCGATTGTATCATCCTGACAAAGATGAGTTCTCCACATATTATACATATCTTGTTTTGGAAGGGCTATATTGGGTTTCAATCTGGAAAAAACCTGAACTGTATCAGAAGCAATACAACCATTGTAAGTCGCAGTCACTACGTATTGAGTAGTTAATGGTGGTTTAACAAAGGGGTTTTGTGATGTAGATGTGTTGATATAAGCAGATGGAGCCCAACTAAAAGTTGCGGTTGGTTGATTACATGTTGTTACGATTTGAACACTATCTCCACTGCAAAACGTATATGAATCCGGAACCGTAACACTCAAATCATGGTTCCCGTATGTTACTGAAACGGTATCAGAAATTGTACAACCATTGTAAGTAGCATATAAGATATAGGTAGTTGGAGTACCAGGATTGACATAAGGGGTTTTAGAACCGTTGGAAGAGAATCCCAGATCAGGATACCAACCATAAGCGACATTTGTGCTAGGAGTTATGGACCCATTAAGTTGCACACTTGTGCCGCAGTTCGCTATTTTATCTGGGCCGGCTGAAACAGTTAAAGCGGGAGTAGTGTTTACAGGTAAAAATCTTACCGCAAATAGCTTACCATAAGATAAAGTATTATTTTGCGTTAATGGATACCAAGATTGAGAACCTTTAAAGTTTCCCCATAATATTTGTCCGTT
>DAONEU010000018.1:19492-21405 GCA_035403245.1 Bacteroidales bacterium
GCCATGGCAATATCATAAATATTGAGATATCCGGAAGAATAGTGACTTCCTCCCATTTTTCCCCAAATACAATCTCCTGAAACCCCATCATATTTTCCATAAAACAGTGAAGCACCCGCTACACTTCCGGGTACAGCAATTTGATCATCAAATTTAAAAATAGAGGTAGAAATACCGGAATGTCCATAAATAAAAACCCCTCCTGAAGTGTCACACACGACACTAAATGCTGCATCATCAACAGGTGTCCCAATATTTTTAACATAAACAGGATGTCCAAGAGAATCAAGTTTTAAGAAGAATGCATCATCTCTCCACATGTTATTTCCACCATAATTATCTGCCGTTAATGTTCCAATTTTAAAGATATTGTCCTCAAAAGATCCAACTACATAAACATTTTTATATTGATCAGAGGCGATTCCATTAGCTTGACAATCTGCATAAGTTTTACTGGTGTGAGAAACCCAAACGGGTTGAAGATTCGCATTAAAACGAGCCATAAATGCACGATTAACCGTTACCGTAGGAAGCAAGGAATCTCCAATATGAACAGTTGATCCTTTCCAATAGCCAGTAACATAGACACTGTTATCAACTCCAATATGTATTTTTTTTATAACGCAATAATCCCCACTATTGGAATACCATGCAATTATGGAAGCATTTAAAATGGTTCCCGCAGTATCGTGTGTAGCTAAGAAATAATGATAAAAGCCAACGGCAGTTAAAGAATGATTCTCTAAATTGAGAGACCCGTTCCCAAAGGAACCACAAATGGTAAATAGAGAGTCTGATCTTCTTCCACCGTCAACTATGGCATTATATGAAGAATTTCCACCGAAACTTTTAAGCCAGACAGCTTGATTACAATTTTGAGAATATAAAGCGTGAAAGCTGATGAAAGCAAAGAGTAAAGGCAAAAGTTTCTTCATAAACTGCATATTTTCAAAATATTTTTGTCGTAAATATATTTCATTAGACACAGAGAAAGTCAATTTGTTGCCAAAAGTATGGAATAAATTAATATTGATATAGTAAATTGTTTTTATGTATATTATTGATATTGTCAATATGTGTTTCATTTCACTTAATTTGTTATATTTGCAAGTTATTTTTAAGAAGAAATGACATGCAAAATAACCAACAAAGCAATATTTTCCATAATTAAGGTAATAGGTTAAATCATTCATTAAATGGCAATTCCAACAAGTAGAACAAAAGAGAATGCACAAATCACCCTTTTTCCAGATTTGTGCATTGGTTGCGGATCATGCGTTGAGGTCTGTAAGGATTTTAATTTTAAAATCGAAAATAATAAAGTAGCATTAGCGAACACTTCTATCTTCGGCTGTATAGCCTGTGGACATTGTGTAGCCATTTGCCCCACCAATGCTATTGAAATCAGTGGAAGATTATTAACCAAAACCGATCTTTTTGAACTTCCCGGTAAAAGTGAAGCAGCCAATTACAATCAATTGCTTGCCCTTTTCCAAAGAAGAAGGAGTATTCGTGAATTTACTGATGAACCTGTTTCTTTCGAAATCATTCAAAAAGTAATTGAAGCAGCTCAAACTTCACCTATGGGACTCCCCCCTTCTGATGTTCATCTTATGGTTTTGGATAGTAAAGAAAAAAACAGAGCCTTTGTAAAAGATTTTGTTGAATATCTAAGTTCTATGAAATGGTTCGTTTCTAATTGGTTTCTTGCTATCATGAGACCTTTCTGGGGTAAAGCAAACGATGAATTGTTTAAAGGTTTTGTAAGACCACTGTTTAATGCTTATACTGACAGTAACCTTAGAGGTGAAAATATTGTAACTTATGATGCACCTGTCGCCATCTATTTTTATGGCTCCCCTTTTACAGATCCGGCTGATCCTATAGTTGCAGCAACCACTGCTATGTACGCC
>DAONEU010000018.1:21505-23914 GCA_035403245.1 Bacteroidales bacterium
ATGAAAAAAATATTCTATATCCTTTTATTAATCGCTACTATTCAAAGTGGATTTAGTCAAACGAAATCAGAACCTAATTTGATTCAATACGTTGATCCGTTTATTGGAACCCAACGAATGGGTCATGTTTATCCCGGCGCTACACGCCCCTTTGGATCCGTACAATTAAGTCCTGAAACAGATACAATCATGATGTATGATGCTCAAAACAAATATAACAAAGAGGTTTATCAATACTGTTCCGGCTACCAATATTCTGACACTACCATCGTGGGATTTTCGCACACCCATTTTAGTGGAACCGGACATTCAGATTTGGGAGATATTCTTTTGATGCCTATCGTTGGAAAAGTACAATTGAATCCGGGCACTGCAAAAAATCCTGAAAACGGCTATAGATCAGCATTCTACAAGAACTCAGAAAAAGCAGAACCCAATTACTACACCGTAAAGTTAAAAGAGAACAATATACAGGTGGAACTAACCACTACAACTCGTGTTGGGATGCATCGTTATACTTTTGAGAATACGGACAGTATTCATATCATTTTGGATTTGAGCTATGGAATATATAATTATGAAGGTAAAAATGTTTGGACTTACATCAGAGTTGAAAATGACACATTAATTACAGGTTATAGAATCACGAATGGTTGGGCAAAAAATAGAACCGTATATTTTGCGATTGCCTTTTCCAAACCTATTCAAGATTATGGATTTCAATTTTCAAAGGAGAAATATCAAGGATTCTGGCGCAGATTTGATTTAAATCATCAATTCTCAGAAATTTCAGGAAAAGAAGTGAAAGGATATTTCGACTTCGATGTGAATCCAAATGAACCTCTTTTGGTTAAAGTGGCCATTTCACCTGTTTCTACAGAAGGGGCTTTAAACAACATGCTATTGGAGACTCCCGACTGGAATTTCGATAAAATTAAGAGGGATGGACAATCTCAATGGAACAAGGAATTAAGCAAAATTACTGTTGAAACTTTAACAAAAGAGGAAAAGATCAGTTTTTACACTTCATTATACCATACATTTCTTGGGCCAACAGTCTACATGGATCTTGATGGGAAGTATAAAGGTCTGGATCAGAACATTCATCAAGCCAACAACTTTACCAATTACACCTCATTCTCATTATGGGATACCTACAGAGCGCTTCACCCTTTGTTTACCATAGTTCAACCTTCCAGAAACAGGGATATGATCGAGTCTATGTTGGCACATTACACTCAAAATGCTCAAAAAATGCTCCCTATTTGGTCCCATTACGCCAATGAAAACTGGTGTATGATTGGGTATCATAGTGTTTCTGTGATTGCTGATGCTTACGTAAAAGGGATTCGTAATTTTGACCCAAAACTGGCTTTGGAGGCCTGTATCTTGACTTCTCAAAACCGAAAATATGATGGACTCGGATATTATATGGATCTAGGTTTTGTTCCGGAAAATAAAAGTTCCAACTCAGCTTCTAAAACCTTGGAATTTGCTTATGATGATTGGTGTATTGCTCAATTTGCAAAATCAATTCAACAAGATTCCATTTACAATATTTACGCTAAAAGAGCACAAAATTTTACCCATATTTTTGATCCTTCCTCCGGTTTTGTTCGTCCCAAAAACATGGATGGCACTTTCGTGACCCCATTTGACCCTTTAAACACTCATGGACAAGGATTTATAGAAGGAAATGCCTGGAACTATTCCCTTTATGTACCTCATAATGTCCCTCAATTAGTGACTTTGATGGGTGGCAAGAAGAAAATGGAACGGTATTTGGATTCTCTATTTTTAATGGAATTACCGGATCGATACTTTGAGGATACTGAAGATGTCACAAGAGATGGGATCATTGGAAATTATGTTCATGGAAATGAACCTTCTCATCAGTCTCCATTTTTGTATCATTTTACAGATGCCCCATGGAAAACGCAAGATAAAGTAAGGATGATATTAAAAAGAATGTACCATACAGGTCCATCCGGATTGAGTGGAAATGATGATATGGGTCAAATGAGTGCTTGGTATGTATTTAATGCCATCGGATTTTACCCTGTTTGTCCTGGCAGTGATTTTTATTATTTTGGGTCCCCTTCGGTTATAAATGCTGAACTTCATTTAGAAAATGGAAAAACATTTATAATTAAAACGATCAATCAATCGGATCAGAATGTTTACATCCAAAAGATAACGCTGAATGGAAAAGTTTTGGAAAGTTCTTTCATTAAACATTCTGAAATTATGAATGGTGGGGAACTAATTTTCTTCATGGGGAAGAAACCTAAAAAATGATTGCTCGATTGCTCGTGTGCTCGTGTGCTCGATTGCTCGATTGCTCGTGTGCTCGATTGCTCGATTGCTCGTGTGCTCGATTGCTCGATTGCTCGTGTGCTCGATTGCTCG
>DAONEU010000019.1:0-23798 GCA_035403245.1 Bacteroidales bacterium
AATTCGCAGTATAAGTCATCGGGACAACAATTAAAAGCGGCATTGATATGATTTAAAATAAGCCTGTTTTGACTTTCTGAATATGTAAAAACAATAGATGTTGTAGTATCTGCAACATCAAATTTCGGAGAATTCTGAGCTAAAAAGTTTTTACAGGCAGAATGTTCTGTTAAATTACCACTCATTTTGGTTTGGGGATCATCATCGCATTGGAAAAAAAGAAATCCCAATGCAATAAATACAAAAAATGGGTAAAGGATTGTTTTCATGATTTGGTTGTTTTGATGGTTAAGGTGTATGTTATTTAAAAAATTACACTTTCAACAACTTCATATTTCAACGTACAAATATAATAAAATTCTTAATAGGTTTGATAAAAAAGAAAATATTCAAATTGGGGGTATCGAATGGAACTGTAAAGCCAAAAATTAACCCCATTTTTACATTTTTTTATAAATAGTTAGAGGTAATGAAAAAAATTATCAATCAACACTTTGATGTTTAAAAATAAAATGTATATTTGCAGGCTAAAAAAATATTGAATATATTTAAATTAATACATTAATAATCAAATAATTAAAAAATGCGCAACAAAGGTTTAATTTTATTTTTTTCAATACTGATCGCACTTACCTGCTTGTATTGCTTGTCATTTTCTTTTGTTACTTGGAAAATCGGTAAAGATGCCCGCAATTTTGCTAATGATCCTGCTGCTATTGAGGAGGTTATCAAACAAGCAAATGGCGACAAAATGCTAGAGCAACACTTAAGAGACTCTGTTATCAGTGCAAGAGAAGCTCAATATCTTGCTGAGAAAAAAGAAGAAAAAGTATTCTTAGGCAATACTTACAAACAAACTAAGTACAAAGAATTAAACTTAGGTTTGGACTTAAAAGGTGGTATGAACGTTACTTTAGAGATCTCCTATCCAGATGTTCTTAAAGGGTTAGCTGATAATACCGAAGACTCTTTATTCATAAGATCTTTCAACAGAGCAAACAATGATTATATCAATTCCAGCGCTGACTACGTTGACCTTTTTGTTAATGCATTTAACGTTGAAAAGAAAGCAATGGGTATGGAAAATGCCCTCCTTAGAACCTATTTCGGTGAAAGATTAGGTGCTAAAGCCGTTTCTGATAAAGAAATTATCACATTATTGAAAAAAGAATCTGATGAAGTGATCGACAGAACTTTCAGAATCTTAAGAACTCGTATCGACAGATTCGGTGTAGCTCAACCAAATATTCAACGTCTTCAAGGTAGCCGTATCTTAGTTGAATTACCAGGTATCAAAGAACCTGAACGTGTTACCGAGTTGTTGAAAAGTACTGCTAAATTAGAGTTCTGGGAAGTATACAACGATGTTGTAAACGGTAAATCTATTCAACAAAGATTTGCTGTTGCAGACAGACAATTAGCTGAAGAACTTAAAGTTAAAAAAAATCTTGAAGCTAAAAATGATACTACGACTTTAGCTAAAACAGATTCTATTGCCGTTATCGATTCTACTGCTGTTACTACTCCAGCTCCTGCTGATAATGCAATCGGAACTATCTTGACAAAAGCTATTAAAGATGCTCAGGATGGTGTTGCAATTGCTTACTTCAAAGAATCTCAAATGAAAGAGATTGATAAACTTTTACCTTCAATAATCCGATTAATGGGTGACAGAAGTTTAGTTTTTATGTGGGGTAAACAAGAACCAAGATTCCAAAACTCCTACCCTCTTATCCCTCTTAAGAAAAACAATGACCGTTTCGGACCAAAATTGAGTTCTGAAACTATTGGTGGCGCCAGAGTTGTTCGTACTGCTCGTCAAGACGTAAACCAAAATAATAAAACTGTGGTTACCATGTCTATGGAAACTGCTGCAACTGAAGAATGGAGAAAAATCACCAAAGCTGCTGCTGATAATAAAAACAAAGTTACATTCATTGCAATCGTACTAGATAACTTCGTATATTCTTATCCTAGCGTTAGAAATGAAATTCCAGGTGGTAATTCTGAAATCTCAGGTAACTTCTCTATCGAAGAAGCTAAGGACTTAGCCACTGTATTAAACTCCGGTAACTTGGAAGCTCGTGTTAATATCGTTCAATCTGAAGTTGTTGGACCAACTTTAGGTAAAGAATCTATTAACGCAGGATTGATGTCTTTTGCACTTGCATTCTTACTAGTACTTCTTTATATGTTCTTATATTACGGCCGCGCAGGTTGGGTAGCTGACTTAGCATTGATGTCTAACGTATTCTTTATGATGGGCGTTTTGGCTTCTATGGGCGCAGTACTTACACTTCCCGGTATCGCCGGTATCGTACTGACATTAGGTATGGCGGTGGATGCGAACGTTATCATCTACGAGCGTATCCGTGAAGAGATCCGTGCCGGTAAAGGTTTAAGATTAGCGGTAGACGAAGGTTATAAAAATGCATACTCCGCAATCATCGACGGTCAGGTTACTACTTTAATTACCGGTATCGTACTTTACGTTTTCGGTTCTGGTCCAATCCAAGGTTTTGCAACTACTTTAATTATAGGTATCATCTCTTCATTATTCACAGCTATTTTTGTTACTCGTATCATCTTCGAAAGAGGAATTGCTAAAAATGTTAACTTTAGATTTGGTAATAAATATACTCTTAATGCATTTTCTAAAGCTAAATTTGACTTTATCCATAAAAGAAAATTCTTCTATCCACTTTCAATTGCAATGACAGTGATTGTTTTAATCTCTTTCTTTACATTAAAGCTACAACCAAGTATCGAGTTTACCGGTGGTAGAAACTATGTGGTTCGTTTTGACCAAAATGTAAAAACCAATGAGGTTCGTGCAGCCATTATCAAAGAATTCGGTGGAAATCCAGAAGTAAAAACTTTCGGTAGCGACAATCAGGTTAGAATAACAACTAACTATAAAATTGAACAAAACGATCCTAAAGTGGACAAAGAAGTATCTGAAAAATTATACAATGCATTGAAACCATTTTATGTTAAAACAGATATTTCTTACTTAGACTTCTCCGAACAAAATGACCCAAGAGGTATCCAAAGTTTATCTGTAGTTAAACCTACTGTAGCTAGAGAATTATTAATGGATGCTGTTTGGGCTGTTCTTGTTTCTCTTGTCTTAATCTTTATCTACATTGCAATTCGATTCAAAAACTGGCAATTTGGTTTAGGTGGAGTGATCGCATTGGCTCACGATACCATGTTAACGATCGGTCTATTCTCTTTACTTTATAAAGTGATGCCGTTCTCTATGGAAATTGACCAGTCATTTATCGCGGCCATTTTGACCGTAATCGGTTACTCAATCAATAACGTTGTGATCATCTATGACCGTATTCGTGAAAATATGGCTTTATATCCAAAACGTGAGTTATACAACAATATCAATAGTGCCGTAAACCAAACTTTAGGCCGTACTATCAACACTACAGGTACAACCGTTGTCGTATTGTTCGCAATCTTCTTCTTCGGTGGTGAAGTGATCCGTGGTTTCATTTTTGCAATGACAACCGGTATCTTAATCGGTACTTATTCCGGTATCTTTATCTCTGCACCTCTTGCATTTGACTTATTAAGCAGAGGTAAAAATGTAAAAAGAAAAAAAGTTGAATTGATGAAATAATTCATTTCAAAAATATAATGAAAAAGGGAACATTTTTGTTCCCTTTTTTTATTTGGGCGTGCCCCCTCGCTTCACTCGGGGTCGGTCTCCGGCCTGTACTCCGCATGTCGCTGCCAAGGTGCTGATCGTTTGCGCAGTAGCTCCCAAGGTCGCTCTGCCCAAACCGTCAGCACCTAAACAGCTCCATTTGCGGGGTACCTGGCCTTCGCCCTCACGCTCCTCTTTTTATCAGATCCCCTTTATGATCTTTTTTTTATTTATCCCAAAAATTCATTTCAAAGATATAAAATTAGAAAAAAAAATGTATATTTGCACCTTGCTAATTTATGTAGATAAATTTATTGTTTATGAATAAATATAAATTGTTTTTTACCCTCGTTTTCAGTGTTATTCTGAATATCGCCTTCCTTCAAGCTCAAACCGTACGGGATGGTGATAATGACTTCCAAAACTGTCGTTACCAAAATGCTTTGGATAATTATCAAAAAGGGATGAGAAAAATTTCTAAAAACCCTGTGGAAGTTCGTAGAGTTACCTATCAAATTGCTGAATGTTACCGAATTATGGGTAATTTGAAAAAAGCGGAACAAACCTACCTCCGTCTGGAAAAGAAAAACTACCAAAAAGATAATCCGATGCTTTTCTTCCAGCTAGGTAGTATTTATCAGCTAAAAGGTGAATATGATCAAGCTTTGAAGTATTATGAAGCCTATAAAAAAAGAGTTCCTACAGATCCTCGTATTGACGTTCGTATTGAAGGGTGCCAAAAAGCTAAGTTTTGGAATGAAAATCCTACCCGATACGAAGTTGAAAACTTAAAAAAACTCAATACCAAACAAGATGAGTGGGCTCCTAGATGGGGTAATCCTGAAAAACAAAATATCTTGACGTTTACTTCTAATCGTGAAGGTTCTGTTGGCAAAGGTGGTGATGAATGGACTGGTGGTGCTTTTTCAGATATCTATTATACTGAAAAACCAAAAAGTAAAAATACAGAATGGCCTCCAGCTGAATGGAGCCCAATAAAACCAATCGACACTGATCTTTCTATCAATTCTGAAGTGAATGAAGGTGAATTGACCACCAATAGAAAAGCTTCTCAAGTATATTTTACCCGTTGTCCTCAAGATAAAAAACAAGTGAAATATTGCAACATCTACACCTCTGCAAAAAAAGGTAATGGCTATGCTGTTGCTGAAATGATAGAATTGGGTCCTGACTCTTTTAACTATGTTTACCCTTGGATCTCTATGGATGAACTTACCCTTTATTTCTCTTCTAACAAACCGGGCGGTAAAGGTGGATATGACATCTACAAAGCTACACGTACTAAAAGAACCGGTAAATTTACTAACGTTACCAACCTTGGCGATAACGTAAATACTGAAGGTCAGGAAGTGTTCCCTGCTCTTAGAGGTGACTCTACTTTATATTTCTCTTCTGATGGCCATCCAGGATTAGGTGGTCTTGATCTTTTCGTTTCAAATCTGAAAAATAATGAATGGTCTAAACCTGAAAACCTTGGCGTCCCTATTAACTCTTGCTGGGATGAGATCGGTATGATCTTCGATGATCAAGATGTATTAGACCCAAAATCTAAAGTACCATACCTTGCTAAAGGTTTCTTCTCTTCTAACAGAGAAGGAGGTAGAGGTGGTGATGATATCTATTATTTCTTACTTAGACCTATCGTTTACACTATTGCAGGGTATATCCGTGATGAAGCTACTCTTCAATACCTCGACGGCGTTACCGTTGAAATCGTTGGCTCTGATGGCACCTCTTATAAAACAACTACCGATATCAAAGGATACTATTTCTTCGATAAATCAAAAATATTAGCCAATACGACTTATACTATGCATGTGACTAAAAAAGGATATTGGGATAAAGATAACAATAAAGCGACTCAAACCACTATTGGCCTTTCTGAAAATACTGATTTAAAACAAGATTTTATAATTGAACCAATACGTCCTGATGTTATTCCACTTCCTGAAATACTTTATGATCTAGCTAAGTGGGATCTTAAACCTCAATATAAAGATTCTCTTTTAGGCCTTTATAACACCATGATCAAGAATCCAACAATTGTAATTGAATTGCGTTCACATACTGACTCAAGAGATACTGATGAAAAGAATAAAGTATTATCTCAAAATCGTGCACAATCATGTGTAGATTTCCTTGTTAATGAAAAAGGTATTGCTCCAGACAGAATCATTCCTATGGGTTATGGCGAAAGCAGCCCTCGTAAATTTGATAAAGATTTTACTTATGTAAGAAACGGGAAAACTTATTTCTACCCAAAAGGTACTGTTTTAACAGAGGCTTATATTGAAAGTTTACCTAAAGATGCTCAAGAAGCAGCACATCAGTTAAACCGTCGTACTGAATTTACCGTTTTACATAGTAATTATGTACCAAAGAACGACTCGATCGGGGCTCCTAAAACTATAACAATTGCAATTATTGAAGGTAAATCTCTTCCTGTTACTATTGAAGGTAATTTGGTTAAAGGGGCATGTTATGCCAACAATCAAACATCTCAATTTTCTATCGGTGAAAATTCAGATGTAATCTATATGAACTATGCTGATGCAACCCGTTACTTGAAAGATATGATCATTACTGTTTCTGATTTTGAATTGAGAGACAGAGCGATTAAACAAGAGGATGGTTCTATTATCGAAAACTCTGTTTTCTATTTGAAAGATATCCGTGTAGGTGATGATTACGAAGAAAACGTTAAAGTGATCGTTAAAAAAGGTCTTCCTACTCCATTTGTAATCGGTGATCAATACATCACTACTCAATGGGGCACTTATAAAGTTGATAAAGAAAAAAATAAAATTATTTATCAAAAATAATTTACTCTTAACTAAAAGAGGCGGTCCTAATAGACCGCCTTTTTTGTGTTTAAAATGTGACAAAATGGCAAAATCATAATTTGGCACACTATTTGCTAGTTGAGGTTGAACTGCTTTAATAAGAATAATTGAAAAATTTATAATATGGAACAAAACAACGACCAAAATCCCTTAGAGGAACAAGAAATCCAATCAACTGAAGAAACAACTTCTTCAGAACAATCGGCTGAAAACTCAAAGGTTTCTGAAGTCAAGAATGTGGAAGAGGAACCAATATCTGAAACTGAAAAAAAGAATAGTAAATCTTTCTTTGGTAAAAAACCATCAAAAGAGGAAAAATTAAAGGAACAAGTTGAAAAACTGGAAGCTGAAAAAAACGAATTAAATGATAAATTTTTACGTTTATTTTCAGAGTTTGACAACTATAAAAAAAGAACCAACAAAGAGAAGATCGACTTAATTGGAACTGCTTCAGAAAAAGTGATTCTTTCATTGCTTCCAATCGTTGATGATTATGAAAGAGCAATCCAGTTCAACCAAAATGTTGAAGACGTTACGGCCGTGAAAGAGGGTTTTGAATTGATCTATAACAAACTTAAAGCTGTACTAAAAAGGTTTGAAGTGGAAGAGATCCCTGCCATGGGTGAACCATTCAATACCGATTTTCACGAAGCGATAACTCATTTTCCGGCTCCTTCAGAAGATTTAAAAGGAAAAGTGATGGATGTTACCGAAAAAGGGTATAAGATTAAAGATAAAGTGATCCGTTTTTCTAAAGTGATCGTTGCAAACTAAAACATAAAATATACTGAATCAAAAATTCAGTCAAAAAATGAGCTTATGAAGAGAGATTATTATGAGGTTTTAGAGGTTAGCAAAAATGCTACAGCTGAAGAGATAAAAAAAGCATATAGAAAAAAAGCGATGGAATTCCATCCTGATAGAAATCCGGGAAACCATGAAGCTGAAGAAAAATTTAAAGAAGCAGCTGAAGCTTATGATGTATTGAGTACACCTGAAAAGAAAAGCAAATATGATCAATTCGGACATGCTGGAATGAGTGGCAATATGGGTGGATCAGGCGGTTACAGTGGAGATTTTGATCTGAACTCCATTTTTGAAAGGTTTGGTGATCTTTTTGGAGGTGGTTTTGGTGGATTCAGCGGTTTTGGGGGTGGCTCTTCTCAACGTCAAAGGGTAAAAAAAGGTTCTAATCTCAGGATTACTGTTAAGCTAACCTTAGATGAAATAGCAAAATCAACTGAAAAGAAACTCAAAATCAAAAAAATGGTGCCCTGTCCTGACTGTCATGGACAAGGAGCCAAAAATAAATCAGATATCCAAACTTGTCCAAAATGTAATGGAAGAGGGCAAGTGATGCACCAACAAAGAAGCATGTTTGGAATTATCCAACAAGCAGTGACTTGTGATATGTGTAATGGAGAAGGAACTGTCGTTAAGAATGCTTGTCCTACATGTGGTGGAAGTGGTGTTGTAAAAGGTGAAGAAATCGTAACCATCAATATTCCAGCCGGTGTTGAAGATGGAATGCAACTTTCTATGCGTGAAAAAGGAAACGCCGCTCCTAGAGGAGGTATCAATGGTGATCTAATCGTAGTGATTGAAGAGATTGAACATGAATTATTCGAAAGAGATGGAAATAATCTATATTTGAACTATTTTATCTCCTTCCCACAGGCAGCTTTAGGTGGAAGTGTTGATATTCCAACACTTGACGGTTTAGCAAGAGTAAAAATCGCTCCCGGAACTCAAGGTGGTCAAATTCTAAGACTTCAAGGAAAAGGCTTGCCGGAGCTCCATAATAGTCGAAAAGGGGACTTAATTGTCAATATTAACGTGTGGACGCCTAAGAGTTTAACTAAAGAAGAGCGTAATTTAATTGAAAAATTTGAACATTCTGAAAATTTTCAGCCAAAACCGAGCAAAAATGAGAAGAATTTCTTCAATAAAGTAAAACAATTTTTTAATTAGATTGTTGTATCTTATTGAAATACAATAAGAACAAAAAAATATAAAAATTTTTCAAAATTTTTACTGACTATATTAGAAAAAGTTGTATTTTTGCAACCTCAAAACGAGACAATGACCAATGGTGTAACGGTAGCACTACAGTTTTTGGTACTGTCTGCCTAGGTTCGAATCCTGGTTGGTCAACAGAAAACTACTCTCACTCAAAAGGTGAGAGTTTTTGTTAAAGGAAGTGAAGTGGGGTCTTGACCCCATTTTTTATTCAATATTGAAAAAATAGTAACATAATATAATATCAACAAAAATGAAAAAAGAAAAATCTAAACAAACCAATACATTGGACAAAGATTCTGAAAGTCGGTTGAATTTATTGATGACATTTCAAGAATTCAAAGAGTTGAAAAGCATTGACCGTGAGTCAATGATGAAGATATTGGAAGATGTAATGCATGCTGCTTTGGCTAAAAAATTCGGTCCTGAAGCAGTATTTAGTGTTGTTGTGAATGTTGATAATGGGGACTGGTTGATTCAAAGAATTCGTGAAGTTGTTTCTGATGGCGAATTGGAAAATGAGTTTACTCAAATCGAACTTAAAGATGCTATTAAAATTGAAGCTGACCTTGAAGAGGGTGAAGATTGTTACGAAACGCTTCGTATGAACGATTTTGCAAGACGTGAAATATTGTCTTTGAGACAAAACCTCATCACTAAGGTCATGGAATATGAAAAAGATAATATATATAAGAAATACGAACATAGAATTGGAGAATTAGTTACAGGTGAAGTGAACCAAGTGTGGAGAAAAGAGATCTTAGTGCTTGATGAAGATGGCGTTGAACTTGTCCTTCCAAAAACAGAACAAATACCCGCTGATAAATACAAAAAAGGGGACACTTTAATGGGAGTTGTTTCCAGTGTTATTGTAAGAGGTTCAACACCTGTTATTACTATCTCCAGAACAGCTCCAGCTTTCTTGGAAAGATTGATGGAAAACGAAATTCCTGAAGTTTTTGATGGATTAATCACCATCAAAAATGTCGTTCGTTCTCCCGGTGAAAGAGCTAAAGTGTTGGTTGAATCTTATGATGATAGAATTGATCCAGTTGGCGCTTGCGTTGGTATGAAAGGAAGCAGAATTCATAGCATTGTTAGAGAATTAAGAAACGAAAATATTGATGTTATCAACTATACATCAAATACCAGTCTGTTGATTGCAAGAGCTCTTAATCCTGCTAAAATCTCTTCTATCGAAATTGATAATGAAAATAAAACTGCTAACGTATTTATGAAACCCGATCAGGTTTCATTAGCCATCGGAAAAGGTGGATACAATATTAAATTAGCCAGCAAGTTATCCGGATACGAAATTGATGTTTTCAGAGATGATGTAATTGAAGAAGAAGATGTTGATTTGAATGAATTCACTGACGAATTCGATCAATGGGTAATAGATGCTTTTAAAAATATCGGATGTGATACTGCTAAAAGTATCCTAAATTTAAGTAGAGAAGAATTAATACATCGTACAGACCTTGAAGAGGAAACTGTTGATGACATGATTGCTTCTGTTAAAAAAGAGTTAGAAATTGATTAATTTGTAGTATAACTCTAGACTCACAAACTCCCTTAACTCACCCTAATAATAATTGATAACAAAATTAATATATGTCAACAGAAAACAAATTACCACGTTTGGGAAGAGCCGCTAGCGAGTTCAATGTTGGAATACATACCATCGTTTCATTGTTAAAAAAGAAAAACTTTGAAATTCCGGATGTTAATCCTAACATGAAACTAACTCCCGAAATGTATGATATTCTTATTAAAGAATTTAACGGTGACAGATTGGTAAAAGAGGAAGCTAAAAAAATTGAAATTGGCTCCTATAATAAAGCTAAACACGACACTCCAGAAAATGTTGCACCAAAAAATGAATCTGATAAAGGAATACCTTCAGCTCAAACTTCTGTTGCAGAACCTATTAAACAAGAACCTGTTACGCTTGAAATGATCAAAACTGAAGTTCAAAAACCCAAAATTATTGGTAAAATAGAACTTCCTGATCCTTCTCCTAAAAAAGCTGAAAAGGTTGAAGAGCCTCTACAAGCTCCAACTACAGCTGAAACTATAACCCATATAGATGAGGCTCCTGTTGAAATTATCCCTGAACCAATCCGGGAAGTGATTGAAATCGTAGAGCCTGCTCCTGAAAAAAAGGATATCAAACAAGAAGAAATCAACCAGCCTTCTGAAATAACTGTTCAAGAAGAAAAAAAGGAAATTGCAATTGAACCTCAAGTAATTCAAGAAATTGAAGTGCCTGAAATAGTTTCTCGGGAACCTTCAAAACCGGAACATATTGAAACTACCGTTGAGAATCTTTCAGATCGTATCAAAATTGTTGATAAAATCGATTTGTCTCAATTTGATAAATCTTCTAAGAAAAAAGAAACTGAAAAAGTTCGGGATATTATAGAACCATCCGCTCCTATTGCAGAAACAGTTCAACCAATTGTGGAAGAATCAACCCCAATATCAACTCCTGAAGTAATAACTCCTACTGGTCCTGTTCGTGATTCCAATTTCATTGCGACAAAATACGAAAAACTACAAGCTCCTGTTATCAAAGGTAAGATTGATCTTACATCAATGAGACCTAAAGAAAACAACAAAAAAGAGCATCATAATAATAAAAACCAAAATCAGCCGAATCAAAATACCGGTCAACAAGGTCAAGCTAATTCCCAAAACAAACAAGGGAATCAAAACAACCAACCTAACCAACCTAACCAACCTAATCAACCTAATCAAAACGCTAAACCAAATCCTACTAATCAAACTACCGATCCTAATAAGAAAAAAAGAAAAAGAACCAGGATTAAACAATCTGCTAACCAACAAAATAACAACAATAATAATAAAACTGCTCCTGTTCAAAAAGTTGAACTAACTGATGAGGATATTCAACGTCAAATCAGAGAGACCATGCAACGTCTTGAACCTCTAGGAAAATCTAAAACTTCAAAAAGAAAAAGAGAAAAAAGACAACACAACCAAACAGAAATTAAAGAACATGAACTACAAGAATTAAAAGAATCCAAAATTCTAAAAATTACTGAGTTTTTGACGGCTAATGAGTTAGCAACTTTAATGAATATACAAGTGACTCAAATTATATCTACTTGTATGAGTGTCGGTTTAGCAGTTTCCATCAATCAAAGATTGGATGCTGAAACCATATCACTTCTTGCAGATGAATTTGGTTATGAAGTTGAATTTGTTCGTGCTGATGTAGAAGAGGAACTAAGTTTACATGATAAAGATAAAGAAGAAGATTTACAACCTCGTCATCCAATTATTACCGTAATGGGTCACGTTGACCATGGAAAAACTTCTTTACTAGACTATATTAGAAAAACCAATGTCATTGCCGGTGAAGCGGGTGGAATCACTCAACATATCGGTGCTTACCTTGTTCAATTAACAGACGGTCGTAAAATTACATTCCTGGATACCCCTGGTCACGAAGCTTTTACCGCTATGCGTGCTCGTGGAGCCAAAGTAACTGACTTGGTAATCATTGTGATTGCTGCTGATGACTCCATCATGCCTCAAACAATAGAAGCAATCAACCACGCTCAAGCAGCCGGTGTTCCTATGGTTTTTGCCATCACAAAAATTGATAAAGCAAATGCTGCTCCTGAAAAAATCAGAGAAGGATTAGCAAACATGAATATCTTAGTTGAAGAATGGGGTGGAAATTATCAATGTCAAGAGATCAACGCTAAACAAGGTACAAATATTGAAACACTTCTTGAAAAAGTTTTACTTGAAGCAGAATTATTAGATTTAAAAGCCAATCCTGATAGAAACGGTATTGGTACAGTTCTTGAATCTGCGCTAGATAAAGGTAAAGGTTATGTTGCAAAAGTATTGATCCAAAATGGTTCAGTAAAAGTGGGTGATGTTGTTTTAGCCGGAAATTTCTTTGGCAAAGTGAAAGCTTTGTATAATGAAAGAAATCAACCTATGAAAAATGCCGGACCAGCTACTCCACTTCTATTACTTGGACTAAATGGAGCTCCTCAAGCCGGTGACATTCTTAGAGTTTGTTCAACTGAACATGAAGCTAGAGTGGCAGCAACGAAAAGATCACAATTAGCTAGAGAAATGGGTCTGCGTACTCAAAAACATATCACATTGGATGAAATTGGCCGAAGAATTGCCATTGGTGACTTTAAAGAGTTGAATATCATTGTGAAAGGTGACGTTGACGGTTCAGTGGAAGCTTTATCAGATTCTTTATTGAAACTTTCTACTAATCAAGTTCAAGTTAACGTAATCCACAAATCTGTTGGTGCAGTTACTGAAAGTGATGTGTTGTTGGCTTCTGCTTCAAATGCAATTATCGTTGCATTCCAGGTAAGACCATCTCACGGCTGTAGAAAATTAGCTGAACAAGAAGAGATCGATATAAGAACTTACTCCATCATCTATACCGCAATTAACGAAATCAAAGATGCTATTGCCGGTATGCACACACCTGAAATTAGAGAAAAAATCTTATGTAACTTAGAGGTTAGAGAAGTTTTCAAAATTACCAAATTGGGAAATATTGCAGGTTGTATCGTATTAGATGGTAAAATCCAAAGAAATACAAATGTAAGACTTATTCGTGATGGTATCGTAATCTATACCGGGAAATTAGGCTCTCTCCGTCGTTTTAAAGATGATGTTAAAGAAGTTGTTGCCGGTCAAGACTGTGGATTGAATATTGATAACTTTAATGATATTAAAGTAGGTGATATCATTGAAGGTTTTGAAGAATACGAAGTAAAAGTTACTCTTTAATGGAAAATCAAATGGAAAATATATATAAAATCGGTATTACTCAAGGAGATATTAACGGTATTTCATACGAAGTTATTATTAAAGCTTTGTCTGATAATAAGTTAATGGAATTATGTACTCCCGTTGTTTACGGTTTAGCTAAAGTGGCTTCTTTTCATAGAAAAATACTGAATATAAATGAGTTCTCTTTCCAATTTGTGAAAGATGCAGAACACCTTTCTATCAAAAAGCCTAACTTGATTAATCTGAATGATGCAGAGATCAAGGTTGATTTAGGTGAATCTACTCCTATTGCAGGAAAAATGGCTGAAATTTCAATCGAAGCTGCCTGTGATGATTTGAAAAAGAATTTGATAGATGCCGTAGTCACTGCCCCCATCAACAAAGCAAATATTCAGTCCGAAACATTCAACTTCAACGGACATACTGAATATTTCTCTCATACTTTTGCTTCTCAAAAAACCATGATGATGATGATTGCAAACCAATTAAAAATCGGTTTTGTAACCAATCATGTGGCAATACAGGATCTCCCTAGTGTTTTATCTGAAAGTTTAATTTTTCAAAAAATTCAAATCCTAAACGATTCTTTGAAAAAAGATTTTGCATGTACTAATCCCAAAATAGCCGTTCTCTCTTTGAATCCTCATGCCGGTGATTCCGGTTTGATTGGTAGTGAAGAGACTGAGATTATCAAACCAGCTATTCAAGAAGCTTTTGATAAAAAAATTAATGTTTTTGGTC
The DNA here is from genome assembly GCA_035403245.1 of Bacteroidales bacterium. Classification (GTDB taxonomy): domain Bacteria; phylum Bacteroidota; class Bacteroidia; order Bacteroidales; family WCHB1-69; genus UBA5429. Next base: position 14,089 of record DAONEU010000019.1, read on the forward strand.
CTTTCGCTTCTGATGGATTTTTTGCATCAGGTCAATATTTACAATTTGATGCTATTTTAGCGATGTATCACGACCAGGGAATGATTCCTTTTAAGCTGTTAGCTATGGAAGATGGTGTTAACTATACTGCCGGACTTCCTATTGTAAGAACTTCCCCTGCACATGGAACTGCATATCATTTAGCCGGTAAAAATATCGCTTCTGCTCAATCTATGAGAAATGCAATCTATCTGGCTATCGATATTCTGAAGAATCGTGCTTCTCTCAATGAACCACTATAACTTTTGATTTTTTAAAGTTTTTTCCGTGTTATCACCAACAGAAATTGGAAAAATTGTTCATCCCATTCATTGCATGTATTCTTACAGCAATAACGGTATAACTGATTTGGTTTTTGACAGTAGAAAAGTGATTACTCCTTACAAATCTCTTTTTATTGCCATTAAAACTGCTCATGATGATGGGCATAAATATATCCATGATCTGTATCAAAAAGGAGTTAAAAACTTTATCATCACTGAAGATATTAAACAATATCGAAACTTAAATGCAAATATTTTTGAAGTCTCTGATGCCATTGAAGCACTTCAAAAAATTGCATTCTACCATAGAAATCAATTTACATATCCCGTTATCGGAATTACCGGTAGTAATGGGAAAACAACTGTTAAAGAGTGGTTAGGGCAAGTACTTTCCGATGAATTTAATGTGGTTAAAAACCCTAATAGTTTTAACTCTCAAATAGGAGTCCCCCTATCAGTTTGGCAAATGTCATCTAAAGATACTTTGGGAATTTTTGAAGCCGGAATCTCTGAAAATGGGGAAATGGAAAAACTTCAAAAAGTGATTCAACCGAACATTGGTATCCTTTGCAATATTGGGGATGCTCACGCTGCCCATTTTTCAGGTATTCATGAGAAATTAAATGAAAAATTAAAGCTGTTTATTCACTCGGATTTCTTAATCTATTGCTCTGATCATACTATGATTCACTACGTAATTCAAGATCAACAATATAGTAAAATTCAAAAACTTTCATGGGGTTATCAAGAGGATTCCTGTTTTAAAATCACTCAATCTCAGAAACAGGCTCATAACACATATATCTATTTTTCGGGTTACGATATTCCATTAGATATCCCATTCACAGATGATGCTTCTATCGAGAATTGTTGCCACATCGCTGTTCTGATGCTCCATTTCGAATATAGTATTGCTGAAATTAATGATCGTTTTTCTAATTTGACCCATTTATACATGAGAATGGAAATCAAAGAGGCAATTAATCGCTCAATTCTAATCAACGATACCTATAGTCTGGATATCAACTCTTTAAAAATTGCTTTAGATTTCCTAGGAACTCAATCTCAATTTGAGAAGAAAACATTGATTTTATCCGATTTTGATCAGGTTCATCTCACTCAGGAGGACTATCTTCATATCGCTCAGATCATTAAAGAGCATCAGATTAAAAAGCTCTTTTTAGTAGGTCCGGAGATGGTTTTAAATAGTCATTTCTTTGATGTGCCTAAAAAGAATTGTTTTCAAAACACCAATGAACTTATCCAAAATGTATCTGCTTTAAACATCAATTATGAAGCAGTCTTGGTAAAAGGTGCCCGTAAATTTCAATTTGAGAAAATTGCAAAAGCGATCCAGCTCAAAAGCCACCAAACTGTATTACAAGTGGATTTAGGAGCTATAACACATAATCTGAACTATTATCGCAGCTTACTTCAACCACATACCAAATTAATGGCAATGGTGAAAGCACTATCTTACGGGTTAGGCGATTCAGAATTAATTAACGAATTAAGATATCACAACATCGATTATCTGGCGGTTGCTTATGTAGATGAAGGTGTTGCCCTTAGAAAAAGAAAAATCAATACTCCCATTGTGGTTTTAGGTGCAGAAGCCGCAGGCTTTTCAACCATGATTGAATACCAGCTTGAACCTGAAATTTTCAACTTCCATTATCTAGAAAAATTAATTGAAACATTACAATTTTTCCCTGAAAAAAAACAGTATCCAATTCATATAAAAATTGATACCGGAATGCATCGATTAGGATTTGATGAGACGGATATCCCTAGATTAATTGATATTTTAAAGGAAAATCCTCAGCTATTTGTGGCATCTGTATTCTCTCATTTTGCTGCATCAGAAGATCCTGCTGAAGATTCTTTTACGAGACAACAAGCTGAAACTTTTCAACGTGTTTGTGATTTGATGGAGTCTCAACTCGGTTATTCCTTTATGAAACATATTGCCAATTCAGCAGGAATTTCCCGTTTTAAAGGGTATCATTTTAATTGTGTTCGATTAGGATTAGGGTTATATGGATACAGCGGCGTTCCTGAAGATCAAAAACATTTACAAAATACTGTGACTCTGAAAAGCATCATCACACAACTAAAAAATGTTAAAAAAGATGAGACAATCGGATATAATCGTACTTTTGTAGCGAAAAACGATATGAAAATTGCCATTGTCCCTATCGGTTATGCCGACGGTTTTCCTAAAGAGTTGAGTAATGGCATTGGTTCTATGATCGTTTTAGGAAAAAAATGTCCGGTTGTGGGTAAAATTTGTATGGATATGTCAATGATTGATGTAACAGGTTTGGAAGTTCAAGAAGAGGATGAAGTGATTATTTATAATGACCAAAATAACCTCAATCTGATCTCGCAGGCGATCCATAAATCTCCTTACGAGTTACTTACTGCCATTTCAAAAAGAGTACAAAGAATTTATATTAGAGACTGATATGATTAAACAATTTGTTCAAAAAATGACGATCCTACCTTCCTGGATCATAATATTACTCGATCTTTTCTGTGTCGTGATAGCGATTTCATTAGCGATAATAATTAGAAGTACTTTTGGAGCCAATCTACCACATCTTTCAGTTAATGAGATTATTAACTCATTCATGTATATCATCATTATCCGGACTCTTGTATTTATCCTCTTTGGAACTCAAAAAATGGTGGTACGATATACGAACTCTAAGAATCTATTGAATATTTTCTTCGCCTGCATTGTTGCTACCCTCATTCTTTATGGATCTAACATAATTGTGAATAAGATATTTCATTTGAAACATTTTGTTCCGATGTCCATTATCTTTATGGAACTCTCTATTACCTTAGTTTTGCTCATTTTTTACAGAATTCAATTTAAAACGTACTATTTAGAGACCATCAATCCTTCAAAACAAAAGAAGAATATCGTTATTTTTGGTGCCGGTGAGAGTGGAATTTTAACGAAGAGAGTTTTTGACAGAGACCAAATCAGCAAATATAATGTTATGGCCTTTTTTGATGAGGATCCAAACAAAATTGGAATGACACTGGAAAGTTTAATAGTAAAATCTTATGTTCAACTTCCTGATTACCTAGATAAATATAATATTTCTTTTCTGATTATTTCGATACAGAATTTACCCGCTGCTAAGAAAAATGAGATCACTGAAATCGCATTACAACACAATGTTAAAGTTTTAGTAGTACCTCCTGTAATGAAATGGATCAATGGGGAGTTAAGTTTTAAACAGATCAGAAAGATAAAAATTGAGGAACTCCTTGAGCGTGAACCTATTGAATTAGATAAAACTTTAGTAAGTAAAGATTTGCTTTCTAAGACCATTATGATTACAGGTGCTGCCGGATCAATTGGAAGCGAAATTGTTCGTCAAATCATGGAGTTTGATTATTCAAAATTGGTTTTGATTGATAATGCGGAGACCCCTTCATTCTTTTTGACCAATCAATGTATGGCGCGCCGACAAATGAGGAATATCGATATTCTTTTGGTGGATATTACCGATAAAGTAAGGATGGATGATATTATGTCCAAATACAAACCAGATGTGATTTACCATGCTGCTGCATATAAACATGTTCCTTTGATGGAAGAGAATGTAAACTCTTCGATTAAAGTAAATGTGGAGGGAACTAAAAACTTAGCGGATTTAGCGGTGAAGTATGGAACCCAAAAATTTGTAATGGTTTCAACCGATAAGGCTGTAAATCCAACAAGTGTGATGGGAACATCCAAACGAATTGCGGAGATTTATGTACAATCATTGAATTTCGAACAAGAGCAAACCAAGTTTATCACGACTCGATTTGGAAATGTATTGGGATCGAATGGTTCAGTTATTCCGGTATTCCGTGAACAAATTGAAAATGGTGGTCCCATAACAGTTACGCATCCTGAGATCACTCGATACTTCATGACCATATCGGAAGCTTGTCAATTGGTGATAACTGCCGGAGCGATGGGAAAAGGGGGCGAAATTTTCATTTTTGATATGGGTGAGTCTGTAAAAATTTACGATCTGGCTGTAAAAATGGTTAAACTGTCCGGCTTAACATTAGGAAAAGACATAACAATAGAGTTTTCAGGACTCCGACAAGGTGAAAAGTTGTATGAAGAATTATTAGCAAACCAGGAAAACACCAAACAAACTGAACATGAAAAGATCATGATTGCTGATGTACGCAGATATTCTTATTCTGATGTTTCCCAAAAAATCAATGCATTGATTGGTTTAAAAGATAACGATCCTTTTGAGATCGTCAAAGAGATGAAAGCGATTGTTCCTGAGTATAAAAGTCAAAATTCCCGATTCGACGTTTTGAATAGTTAAAAGTTCGACGTTAAACGTTCGACGTTAAAAGTTCGACGTTAAAAGTTATCATAAAATATACTAATTAAACATCGAACGTCGAACATCGAACGTTAAACATCGAACTTTTCAAACTCCCCTTTGATCTGCTCCATCGTTTCTCTCACTGAAATAATCTCAGTAGCTTTATATCCATTCATTCCTGAAAAGGCAAATCCTCTGGAAAAATCACCATTCGCAGCATTAAAGAGTGCTTCTGCAACACAGAACTGCACTTTCTTATAATCACATTTTTTTAAGCATCTCCAACCGCATTTAATCGGTTTTTGGTTTCCAGCCTGGATCTCTTTGACAAAATCATTGCTTATTACCCTGCCCGGCAAACCAACTGGAGAATCAATTATTGTAATATTACTCTCATTACTATTGATAAACTCTTTTTTAAATGCCTCTGAAACATCACATTCTGTAGTAGTGATAAATCTAGAGCCCATCTGTACTCCTTTTGCACCGGTTTTTAATATTTCAAAAATATCTCCACCACTATAAACGCCACCCCCTGCAATTACAGGAATCTCTCTTTGATATTTTGTTTCGAACTCTTTAATTACAGGTAATGTTTCGTCAATGATTTTGATTAAAGTATCGAGATTGTTCTCAGGATGAATGACCTCAGATTTATGATAACCCAAATGACCACCTGCTAAAGGACCTTCAATAACAACGGCATCAGGAATTCGTCCTAATTTATCTGACCAATGTTGGAAAATTATTCTAGCTGCTCTGGCAGATGAAACAATAGGTACAAATTTGGTAGTTGTATCTTTAAACTGTTCGAAAATGGAACCGATCGGCAAACCAGCACCTACAAATACTATGTCCACCTTTTCAGCTAAAGCAACATTTAAAAGGTTGTCAAAATCTGTAATGGCCATCATGATATTGACACCAATAATCCCTTTTGTATTTGCTTTTGCTTTTCTGATCTCTTTTGTTAAAGCAATAATATTGGATTCCTGAAAATGTTTTCTATAATTGGGTTCTTTCATTCCAATCCCAACTGCTGAGATTACTCCAATTCCGCCTTGATTTGCAACTGCTGATGCTAATCCGGAAAGTGATACTCCAATACCCATGCCCCCTTGAATTATAGGAAGTGTGGCAATTAAACCGCCAATGTTAAGTTGATTCATCATTTGTCTTTTTTTGAAAGTGCAAAACTAAACCAATCCTTTCAGAAGGGGTAATCAAAGGGCTTAACAAGATAAAATAGGGGTATAACAACATTTCAGGGATGAAAGTGGTGAATTCAGGTGCTGAAATGGGAGCGTTAAATTAATTTTTTAAATTCAGTCACATATTTTTGAGAAACATAAGCGACTAAATCTGCTTTTTTAAATAATAATTTATATCCATCAGAGCTATTTTGGATCTCTTTAATCTGTTTTACATTTACGATGTAAGATCTTTGAGTCCGAATGATATTGGGATAATCAGCTAATAATGTTTCTGCTTTGACAAGAGAAGATCGTATGAGTTGATTTTTAATATCCCCTTCAGATTCAAAGAAAACTTCAATATAATTATCAGCGGCTTTAATTAAAACGATGCTCTCGGGATTAACAATCAGATTATCATTTTTATATTCAGATTCGAAATGAACAAATTGAATATCTTGTTTTTTTTCCTTCATTAAAGATTGATTCAAGGCTTTTTCCTGACGTAATTGCGCTCTTAAAGACCTGAAATGATTGGTAATAATTAAAACAGTAAGGGGTATAAGACCTAACAAACTGATTTGAGTCACAATATCATAAGTTATCGAAGATAATCCGAATAATTTTATAAAAAGAAATAAATTTGCTAAAGATAGGGATACTAAAATCCAGATATTCCAAAAAAGATCCCTAATAAAGCTTTTGTTTTTATGATAAAAAAGCTTAGGAAACAAACTGGGCAAGATAATAATATTGAAAACCAAGACTAAAAAAGTTATTACAGTAGTACCTCCCACAAAATAAACAATTTCATTTCTGGTATATGGGACTAAATTTATAGGTTGAAATAAAGCTAAAAAACCTAACACGCCTAATCCGATAAAGAATACCAATTTCACATTCTGGCGTAGATCTTCGTTATAAGGATTCGGTTTTTTAAAAAACTGGGACATATAATTGCTATTCAAATTATTGGCAAAGGTACTTAAAATAATGGAGCATCAATTTTCTTTAACTCTTTATAAGAACCTTTCATTTTGAACTATTCAATAAAGTTTATTCCGTCGTTTTCACCAACTCAGCAATATCTCCCATGATCTTCTTTGCCAAATTATCAGCTACACCCATTGTAAAAGCCTCAGCATAGATTCTGATGATTGGCTCAGTATTTGATGCCCGTAAATGTACCCAGTTGTCGGGGAAATCAATTTTTACGCCATCAATATTGTTTACCTGATGTTGATTGTATTTTTCAGCAATCCCTTTCAAGATAGAAGGGATATCCATATCCGGACTCAACTCGATCTTGTTTTTGGAAATATAATATTCTGGATAAGTACTTCTAATTTCCGAGCAAGACCTTTTGGTTTTAGCCATATACGTAAGGAAAAGGGCTATCCCAACTAAAGCATCTCTACCATAATGTAGTTCAGGTAAAATGATTCCTCCGTTTCCTTCACCCCCGATTACCGCATTGATCTCCTTCATCTTTTCAACCACATTCACTTCCCCTACAGCTGCAGCCTGATAGGTAACCTCATATTTTTCAGAAATATCTCTTAAAGCTCTGGAAGAGGATAAGTTAGAAACAGTGTTTCCTTTTCTATTTTGTAGTACATAATCAGCCACAGCCACTAAAGTGTATTCTTCTCCGAACATTTCTCCATTTTCCATCACCATTGCCAAACGGTCCACATCAGGATCAACCACAAAACCAATGTGATAATCTCCTTTTCTCATCACTTCGGAAATTTCAGTTAAATTTTCAGGAAGTGGTTCAGGATTGTGTGGAAAAATACCATTAGGTTCTCCGTAAAGAACATGTACATTTTTCACGCCTAGTTTATCTAGCAATTTTGGGAGTGCAATTCCACCGGTAGAGTTCACTGTATCGATCACTACTGAAAAATGAGCACTTCTGATCGCTTTCGCATCCACTAGGTCAAGTTTTAAAATAGCATCAATATGATCATCAATTGCTTTATTATAAGACGAATATGAGCCTAGCTCTTTCACTGAATTATATTCAAAATCCTCTTTTTCTGCCAGTTGAAGTAGTTCTTTTCCTTCTTCTCCTGAAATAAATTCCCCTTTCTCATTTAAAAGCTTAAGAGCATTCCATTGCATTGGATTGTGACTAGCGGTTAATATAATTCCACCATCAGCTTTTTGTTGAATCACCGCCATTTCTACTGTTGGAGTAGTTGAGAGTCCCAAATCAATCACGTTAACGCCCATACTTTGTAAAGTTGCGCATACCAATTGATTCACCATCTCTCCGGAAATGCGGGCATCACGACCGACAATGAAGGTTAAAGGATTTGTATTTTTTTGTTTGGTTAAACTTACAAAAGCAGATGTAAATTTTACAATATCTATAGGTGTCAAATTTTCTCCGACATTTCCCCCTATTGTTCCTCTGATTCCTGAAATAGATTTAATGAGTGCCATCTGTTATTTTCTTTTCTTATTAAAAAATTCTATTAATATTTCACTACATTCTTGTTCCATAATTCCACTTTTCACTAACGTTTTAGGATGAAGAATGTTGTGTTTGACTAAAGTAAAACCTTTTTTAGGATCTGCTGCGCCGTAGACCAAAGATCCCAATTGTGCCCAGGCAATAGCTCCGGCACACATCACACAAGGTTCCAGTGTGACATATAAAGTACAGTCATTTAGATATTTTGCACCAATATGATTGGTAGCTGCCGTGATCGCCTGCATCTCTGCATGAGCCGTAACATCTTGAAGTGTTTGAGTCAAATTATGACCTCTACCTATGACCATTTGATTCAAAACAACAACAGCTCCAACCGGAATTTCATCCTTCTCCATTGCTTTTTCCGCTTCCCGGTAAGCCATTTTCATGAAATACTCCTCACTAAAATTCATACGGCAAAATTATGTAAACTTAAGATGCTCAAAAGTTAAAAATTTCTAATTTTAATTTAAAATTACTGAAATACAGAATATTACTCTTCAAAAAAAGAATTATAATCTGCAGGATAAATATGATCTTCTACTGCTTTATCAATGGGAAAAAGAAAGAAGGTTGATTCTGCCTCAGCACACACTTCTCCCTTTTCGTTTAACAATTCTGATTTGACAAATCCTAAGTTTCTCTTCACCTCAACCAAAGTTCCCCTTAGAGAAATTTTGGTTTGTGGATTTACCACCTCTTTTTTATATTTTACAGATAATCTGGATGTTACACCGGCTGTTTTGGCTTTAATATAGATAGTCCATGCAGATATTTCATCCAACAGAAGGGCTTGAATACCCCCATGAATAATCCCGGGATACCCTTCAAAATTAACTTCGGGAACCCAATCTGCAACAATATGTTCCCCTTCTTCAAAAAATTGAAGCTTTAATCCAATTGGATTATGGGGTGAACAAGCGATACAATTGTAATCGGTGACAGCAAAAACATTTTTGATCTTTTTCCTAATTATATTATCTATCATTCAAACAAGCATTTATGTTTTTTAACTTTCAATTTTGGTTTTTGGTTTGTGACTGCAAAAATACCTAAAATCCTCGAATTATTTGGGAAAAAAGTGTTGCTCATTTCAAAATGATTTGTTATTTTTGTCGCATGGAAATACAAAGAACATTTGATCTTTTAGATCGCTACAAGGCTAACTTTCAGAAAGCTGACGCCTTTGCCGTAAAGGTGAATAAAACCTGGAAAAACTATTCCTCACAAGATTACATCGATTATGCCTATCATTTTGCTTTTGGATTGCTCGAGTTAGGGATTCAAAAAGGGGATAAAATAGCGACTATTTCCCATAATCGTCCCGAATGGAACTTTATTGATATGGGAATGTCGATGATCGGAGTGATTCATG
>DAONEU010000020.1:0-11295 GCA_035403245.1 Bacteroidales bacterium
CCAATACCAATGATGACCATTTTGATCGTTACTACTTTGATTAAAAACACTACAGAAATGCTGATCATCAACCACATGATCGCTATCGAATAAATTTTTACCCGTTTAGTAATTCCTCTCTTTTCTGTGTAGTTTTGGATGTATTTTCCTAAAATTTTATTTGAAATCAACTTTTGATACAAACGCTGAGAACTTCTTAAATATAATGCTGCTGTTAGTAATAAAAAGGGGGTAGTAGGTAACCCGGGAATAAAAATTCCAAGAATTCCTAACCCCAAAAATATAGTTCCTAAAATAATAAGTAAAACCTTATAAAAATAGGACATTACTACTTTATGTATTTATTATAAACATTATCTATACCATCTTCGAGTTTGATTGATGGGGTAAATCCTAATTGATTCAATAACGTAATATCCAGCTGTTTTTTATAGGTGCCATCAGGCTTGGTTGAATCCCAAACGATTGAACCTTCATACCTAACAATCTTTTTTACTAATTCAGCTAATTGCTTAATGGTTAGATCGATACCTGTACCAATGTTAATATGAGTTTCCTTAAAATCATGATACAGTTGTTCCGCGGATACTTGTTCCATGATATGAATACAGGCTGCCGCCATATCATCAACATGCAGAAATTCTCTGTAAACTTCTCCCGTTCCCCATAGTGTAACATGTTGATCTGTAATTCCATACTTTTTTAGAATATCTAGAATAGCCACAATTTCAACATCACCTGTAATATTTTCAATGGGGTTATGATTAAGATCTTTACGAATGGATTCCATATTCCCATCTTGCAATAGTTTTCCGAGATGCATTTTTCTAATTAATGCCGGTAAAACATGGGATTTTTCAAGATTATAATTATCATTTTCGCCATATAAATTGGTTGGCATCACTGAAATAAATTGAGATCCATATTGTGAAAAATAACTTTCACACATCTTGATTCCTGCAATTTTTGCGATTGCGTAAGGTTCGTTGGTTTTCTCAAGAATACCCGTTAACAATGCATTTTCACTCATGGGTTGGGGCGCATTTTTAGGATAGATGCAGCTACTTCCTAAGAAAAGAAGTTTCTTACAACGATTCAAATGGGCTGCATGAATCACATTATTCTGAATCATCAAATTTTCGTAGATAAACTGAGCTTTATAGGTTTGATTTGCCCATATTCCTCCAACTTTAGCGGCAGCTAAGAATACGTAGTCTGGTTTATTTTGATTGAAAAATTCAAATGTTTCTGCTTGATTGGTTAAATCCAATTCTGAGGATGATTTTACTACAAAGTTTTGATATCCAAGTTGTTTTAATTTTCTTAGAATAGCAGATCCCACCATCCCATTATGACCGGCTACGAAAATTTTTGCATTTTTATCCATTATAGTTAAATTAAAAAAGAGCTGGAAGAGTTTGCTTTATGGTAATCAGTTAGTACCATAATTTTAACCAATTCTTTAAAAGTTGTTTTAGGTTCCCAGTTAAGGATCTCTTTTGCCTTAGAATAATCTCCAAGAAGAAGTTCCACTTCGGTTGGTCTGTAGTATCTTGGATCTATTCCTACAACCGGTTTTCCAATCGATTTAAGGATTCCGATCTCTTCTTTTCCTTTACCTTCCCAAACGATCTGTTCTCCAAGTATATTAAATGATTCCTCTACAAATTCGCGAACAGTATGTGTTTCATTGGTTGCTAACACGAAATCTTCAGGTTTATCATGTTGTAACATTCTCCACATTCCTTCCACATATTCGGGAGCGTAACCCCAGTCACGTTTAGAATCCAGATTACCTAAGAGGAGCATATCCATTTGACCGGTCATTATTTTGGAAACTCCGACACTGATTTTTCGAGTAACGAAGGTTCTTCCTCTTCTCTCACTTTCATGATTAAAAAGAATACCATTACAGGCAAAAAGATTGTATGCTTCCCGATAGTTTACTACAATCCAATATGCGTATAATTTCGCTGCTGCGTAAGGACTTCGAGGATAAAAAGGTGTTTTTTCATTTTGAGGAACCTCTTGAGCTAAACCATAAAGTTCAGAGGTAGATGCCTGATAAAATTTTGTATTGATTCCGGTTTCTTTTATAGCATCTAAAAAACGAAGGGTTCCGATTCCATCCACTTCGGCAGTATATTCGGGTACTTCAAAGCTTACTTGAACGTGACTTTGAGCTCCAAGATTATAAATTTCGTCCGGTTGAATCTTTTCAACTAATCGGTTTAAATTACTCGAATCTGTGAGGTCACCGTAGTGTAGGAAAAACTTTTTATTTAATAAATTCGGATTATTATAAAGGTGGTCAATTCTAAATGTATTGAGAGAACTGGATCTTCTTATGATACCATGAACATTATATCCTTTTTCTAAAAGAAGTTCTGTTAAATAACTTCCATCCTGACCAGTAATTCCTGATATAAGTGCTGTTTTCATTTAATATTTTTTTAATTTTTTGAAACAATTTCTATGATTTCGGGAAGCGTGCATTTAGCTTGTTCACCTGTTGTCATATTTTTTAAAGTAAATAAATGCTCTTTGATTTCATCCTCGCCGGCGATCACAACAAAAGGAATCTGTTTTGCATTTGCATAGTTCATTTGTTTTCCGATTTTTGCATTATCCGGATAAATCTCAGCAGATATTCCATTTTTTCTTAGTTTTTCAAGACCTTTAAGAGCGTACAATTCTTCTTGTGAACCAAAATTTAAGAAGATAACTTTGATTGGAGTTCCAATTTCTGTTGGGAATAGTTTCAACTCTTCTAATACATCATAAATACGTTCAGCACCATAAGAAATACCTACACCAGACATGTTTTTAAGGCCAAAAATACCAGTCAAATCATCATATCTTCCACCGCCGGAGATACTTCCGATGGAAACGTCAGTAGTTTTGACTTCAAAAATGGCGCCGGTATAATAGTTTAATCCTCGGGCTAAAGTAATATCTAATTCAGGAGGTGTTAAACCCAATTGTTGAACATAATCAAAAATTGTTTTAAACTCTTGAATACCTTTCATTCCGATCTCATTTCCCTCGAAGAAAGTGCTTAAAAATTCCAGTTTTTTATCATTGTCACCTGAAAAATCAAAAAGAGGCTCTATTTTACGAATTGCTTCAACGGAGATATCTCGTTGTTGAAGTTCTTCAAATACTTTCTCTTTTCCAATCTTATCCAGTTTGTCGATGGCAACACAAATGTCAGTAATTTTTTCAGGTTCGCCTACAACTTCAGCAATTCCCGAAAGAATTTTACGGTTGTTTATTTTAATGACAATGTTCAAACCTAGTTTTTCAAAGATTTCATATGTGATTTGAATCAATTCCAATTCATTGAGAAGGGAGTCACTACCAATCACATCTACATCACATTGATAAAACTCTCTGTATCTTCCTTTTTGAGGTCTGTCTGCTCTCCAAACAGGTTGCATTTGGTATCTTTTGAATGGGAAAACCAGATCATTTCTATGTTGAACTACAAAACGTGCGAAAGGTACAGTTAAATCGTAACGAAGTCCTTTTTCACAAATCTTTGGAGCAATTTGATTAGGAGTTCCATTTTGAAAGTCAATTCCGGCCATAAAATCACCGGAGTTTAAAACTTTAAAAAGTAAACGGTCACCCTCTTCACCATACTTTCCCATTAATGTGGAAAGGTTTTCCATAGTAGGAGTTTCTATGGGTAAATAAGCATATTTTTCGAAGACCGTTTTAATGGTATTAAAAATGTAATTTCTGCGAATCATCTCTAAAGGGGTAAAATCTCTTGTTCCCTTAGGTATTGATGGTTTTAAAGCACTCATAGTTTTATTAATAGTTCGTTTGATATTTAGTTTTTAATGGATTCTTTTCTACTTTTAGTAGGCTCTTCTTGAGAATTTTCTAATTGGATTTTTACATCATTTAAAACATTCATATAATTTATAAATGCTTGATATGGAGAAGAATATATGTCAAAAATCTTTTTTACAGCTTGTTTAGGAAACCACTTGGTACTCATAAAATTGAAGTGAAACGCATTTTGTAATCGTAACCAGGCAAGTTTAGCTTCTTGATTATTTGATTTATCATACAATTCTTCCAATTTAAACATTTGTTCAAAAGCTTCTTGTTGGAGTTCATTACCCAACCATTCATTGGTGTCTTTTTCATCACCTGAACAAGATATAGCCCAAGGAGCATGTAATGTTGAGGCTGGAATTTCAGAATCACTGATCGTATTTGGTGTAATAAATTGATAATCACTATGATCACACAGTTGTTCGAAAAATGCTTTATAAAAATCGAAAATTCCAGTTTCTTCTAATTGTAAAACGCCCATTGTTTCATAATCCCAAAAGAGATTAAGTAAAGGAGCATCACTAGGTAATTCATTAATAAATCCAATAAATTTTTCTGAAGTTAAAGGATATTGATCCCAACCCTGGTCATTAAAACGAAGCGTTACATCATCGCAAAGCTGATAATTTCTAAGTAATAGTTTTTGATCAGTTTCGTAAGGATTGCAGTATAAAAACGATGGACTTTTCCATCCTAAAAGGTGTCTGGCACCTTCTGTAAGAACTACTTTATAACCTGCTTCATACAACCATTCTCCAATCTCATCGGAATAAATAATTTCTGTATTACAAAAAGTAGTTGGTTTCACTTTAAAAGTATCCCAAAGGAGCTTTTCCTGTAAGTGAACTTGTTCTATAAATGTAGTTTTGTTGTACAAAGAAGCCAAACTATGTGTATAAGTACATCCTGTAATCTCCACGTTACCGGTGTCAACTAATTTTTTAAAACCCTCTAGAACAGCAGGACAATAATCCTGAAATAATCGAATGGTACTCCCTGATATGCTGAAACTAAAAAATAATTGTTCTTTATATTTCTCGATCAGATTTAACATCATCTCATTGGCCGGTAAATAACAGCGGTTTGCATAACGATTGATGAGATAATTATTTTGATAATCATCAAAGTAATTATGATTCTGGTTAATGTCAAAAAATCTGTAAGTTCTTAACAGATGCGGTTGAATAACTTGAAAATGAATACAGACCTTACGCATAATATTTTGTTTTTAGTGTTGAATTAAACTATTGTAAATACCAATCAACTTTGCAGCCACATGATCCCATTTTAAACTATCAACATCCTCTTTTCCTTTGATAGCAAAGAAATTGGCTAGAGCAGGGTAGTGTAGAATCCCATAAATGGCATCAGCCATAGCATCAACATCCCAAAAATCTACTTTTATAGCATGGGTAAGCACTTCAGCAACTCCCGATTGTTTTGAGATTACAACGGGAACACTGGCACTCATTGCTTCTAAAGGTGAAATTCCGAAAGGTTCTGATATAGAAGGCATTACATAAACATCACTCATTCCAAACATAGTATCAATATCATTACCTCTTAAAAATCCGGTAAAATGGAATCGGTCAGAAATTCCCAATTCAGCTACATGTTCGATCACTTTAGGCATTAAATCACCATCACCTGCCAGAACAAATCTTACATTTGGATCTTTTTCCAATACTTTTTTGGCACTTTCGATAAAATACTCAGGTCCCTTCTGAAATGTTACTCTACCTAAGAATGTAACAATTTTCTCCTTGACAAATTTTTCTCTTTTTATATTTTTATTACTTGGTTCTACGGCATTATGTAAAGTAAATACTTTATCTGCACGGATACCATATTTTTCAATTACGGTTCGACGGGTTAAATCACTTACTGCACAAACAGCATCTGCTTCAGACATTCCATATTTTTCAATTCCGTAGACTAAATCATTGATACGGTGTTCACCTGAACGGTCATATTCAGTTGCATGCATGTGAACCACCAATGGTTTTCCACTCATTTTTTTAGCTGCAATACCTGCTTTATAGGTTAACCAATCGTGAGCGTGAATAACATCAAAATCGTATTTTGAGGCAATTTCGGCTGCGACAATCGCATACTCTTCCACTTCACTCATCAAATTTTCATTGTATTTTCCCGAAAATGTGTATCTGCGTTTTTCTCCCGTCGACTCAGACGTTTCCATCACTCCACTTTCTAGCTGATCCACAATTTTATAGTATTCATTCATTCCGATATAGGGAACCAATTGAGAATTTACTTCAATAAAAGAGACTTGATTTTCAAAAATAGTCAAATGAGCATTTCTTGGATCCACATCTACATTGCTGGCATTGATGATTTGAACATATCTTTGATCTTCATCATTGGATGCTTTAGGCATAACGAAAAGCACTTCAATGTTATGGTGAGCAAGACCTTTCGTCAAGCCATAACAGGCGGTGCCCAAACCTCCTGCGATATGCGGTGGAAACTCCCATCCAAACATTAACACTTTCATAGTCTATATTTTAGTTTTATCGTAGTCATTTTAAACTTTACATTTTAAGCAATATTAGGAATGCATCCCTTTATCTTTTTCAAGCAACCATTTGATGTGCAAAAGTGCTCCAACACTCCAGGCTTGAGAGATACAACCATTGGGCTTATAGGGTGGATTTCCATCAGTTATTTCAGCAATTGTTGAAATACCATAGTCTTTCATACAAGTATCAAAGTTGTATAACATCTTTTCAAGAAATGGAATAGCCTCTTTTTGATAAACGGCTAACATCCCTTCTGCAAACGGAGCGAATAACCAAGGCCAGCTAATCCCTTGATGATATGCAGAATCTCTTTCCTCTTGATTTCCTTTGTAAAACCCTCGATATTGTGGATCTTGTGGAGATAGTGTCCTTAATCCTTTATCCGTATAAAGTTCTTCAAGCGCTTTTTTTAAAATTAATTGTTTGATTTTCTCACTTATTGGACAATAGGGTAGTGAAGTGACAATTACCATATTGGGTCTTACTTGAAAATTCTTATAATCCCCATTAACATAGTCTGCTAGATAACCCTTTTCTTTAGACCAAAAAGTCTCTTTAAAAACAGCAGGAAACTCTTTAACTAATTCTTCCCATTCATTCACAAATGCATCGTCTTTAGCTAATCGGGCGCATTCTAATGCAAATTGTAAGCCGTTGAACCAAAGTCCATTGATTTCAACTTGATAGCCGGTTCTAGGGGTTACTGGAGTGCCGTGAACCATTGCATCCATCCAGGTTAAAGCCACTTTTTCACTTCCGGCAAAGATAAGACCATTTTGTTCCATGTGGATATTGTAAAGAGATCCTTTTTTATAGGCATTAAAAATGGATTTGAGTATCTTTCCATACTCATTCCAAATCTCTTTTTTAGAATGGGTGAAATCGGCGTAGCGTTGTAATGTTCGTATAAACCACAAAGGAGCATCAACAGAGTTGTACAATGCCGTTTCTTTTTCACCAATATTAGGGAAAAGTCCATCTTTCATTTCAGATAACATATCATCCATGATTTCCTTACATAATTGAGGTTTATTTAGCGCTAATGTCAATCCCGGCAGTGCTATAAAAGTATCTCGACCCCATCTGCCGAACCAAGGATAACCTGCAATTATTTGTGTTTTTCCTCCCCTTTTAACAATGAATTGCTCTGCAGCATTTACCAAACAATTAAAGTAAGAGGATCTTTTAGTTCGTTTCTTTAACTCTTCGTGAAATGAACTTTCGATTTCAGAAGGTGATATGGGAGCTGTTCCAATAGTAAAATAGATCTCGTTATTTTGAATTTTTACGATGATCTTTCCCGGATTGAGTAGATCCTCATGACCATCATACCCTCTATTTAATTCCTCTTCATACTCAAAATTATAGTGCCATTCAGGTTGGTGATTGTACTGAATCGGCAATGAAGACTGAAGAAATATTGGTGTGTAATTTTCATACATACAATATTTTACACCATTTTCAATTGCGTCATAGTTTGTATGGGCAAAGTTATTAGCTACAGTTAATCGATGGATTTGTCTGAAAGCTAATAATGGTTCAAATTGTAGAAATGCACTATCATAAGGTTCTAAAATAGTGTATTTTATGATTATTCTGTCTTCATTAGACATGAAAAGAAGCTCTTTAGTAAAGCGAAATTTTCCTACTTTATAATCGTAAGTTGGAAGAAAATCTGCATTAAAATGATCCAGATATTTATTCCCTTTAGGATGAATTATTCCTCCTTTAAATTGATGAATTCCTAAATGAAATTCTAATTCATTAATGATCAGTGTTTCATTCAAGTTTGAAACAAGTACATGACGCTCGCCATCTATTTGATCTTGAGGAACGATGAATAATCCATGATATTTCCGGGTGTTTAACCCTAGTAATGTAGTAGTTGCAAAAGAACCGGTGCGACTGCATCTTAAAATCTCTCTGGTTTTTGAGAAATTAATATTCACCAATTTTTCCTTATCAAATTCAATGTATCCCATTTTTTGTAGTAGTTTATTTGTTTTGGGTTATTACAATTTTTCCTATATATGCTCCTTTTGCACCGGTTTGTACAATGATTGTATTGTTCAATTCCATTGGAGTTGCTAAATAATCATGAGAATGACCACCTACGATCAAATCTATGCCATTTACTTGATTTACAAGTATTTTATCTGAAACATCCTCTTCACGTATTTGATCCAGCCCTAAATGAGATAGACAAATAATGATATCACAATGTTCCTTTTCCATCAATATTTGTACCATTTTTCTAGCTGTCTCAACCGGATCCAGATATTCCAGTTCTTTTTCGGTAGTTGGAGATACCAATCCTTTAAGATTTGTAGTCAGACCAAAAATGCCAATTCGTTGGTTATTAATAGTCAACACAGTATACGGTTTGATGATTCTCGATAGTTTTTTGTTTTTAAATTTATAATTAGCACAAACGATCGTAAAGTTAGCTTTTTTAAGTTGCTTTGCCAATGATGCTGATCCTTTATCAAATTCGTGATTCCCTAAACCAACAACATCGTAGCCCATCATATTCATCAACGAGATCTCAGCAGCTCCGGAGAAAAAATTATAAAAAGGGGAGCCTTGAGAAAAATCACCGGCATCCAAAATCAAAACATTAGTATACTTAGCTCTGATTTGATTGATGAAATTATACCTTCTGATCACACCTCCAACTTCACCTTCAGTTTTACTTATAAAAGGATCAATCTGACTGTGCGTATCGTTAGAATGTAGAATAACCAAAGTGTCTTGAGCATAACCAAAAAGACTGGATATGAATAAAATAAGCACTAAAGTTATTCGAGTTATGGTTGTTTTCATTTACAAAAATGATTAATCTGCAAATATAACAAAACTTTTCAATATGTACAAAATTAATTAGCAAATTAGCAAATTTGTAAATTAGTAAATTAACAAATAGTTAAAATTAGCACATATTAAAAATTAGCACATTAGCACATCAGCACATTAGCACATTATTTAGTATTTTTGCCTCCAATTTTGAAAAAATAAAGTTTCTATGTTTAAAAATTTTAAAATTCCTCACACTTTTACGATTGTTTTCGGTATTATAATTGCCTGTGCTATTGCTACATGGATTATTCCCGGTGGACAATTTGACCGAAAAAATGTGGTCGTTGATGGATCTGAAAGGTCGATTGTCGTTACAGATTCTTATCATAAAGTAGATCATGAACCTCAAACCTGGCAGATATTTACCTCTTTTTTTAAAGGTTTTAACAGAACATCCGGCATTATAGTCTTTATTTTGATGATTGGCGGGGCCTTTTGGGTTTTAAATTACACCAATGCCATCAATAGAGGGATTTTTTCATTTATCAAAACTACAGACAAATTAAAACGTTTTAAATTGTTGAATAAAATTGGGGTACATAATATCATTTTTACTTTGATTATTTTACTTTTTAGTCTTTTTGGAGCCGTATTTGGAATGAGTGAAGAAACGATTGCATTTATTGTTATATTCGTACCACTCACTATATCAATGGGATATGATTCTGTTGTAGGTGTTTTAATATGTTATGTTGCTGCACACGTTGGTTTTGCCGGGGCGATGTTAAATCCTTTTACGATTGGAATTGCTCAGGGATTATCAGGTCTACCCACATTTTCCGGATTGGAATATAGAATGATCTGTTGGCTAATATTAACGATACTTGCCATCGTTTTTATTTTAATCTACGCTGCAAAAGTCAAGAAAAATCCAGAAAAATCATTTATGTATGATCTCGATTCCTATTGGAGAGAAAAAGTAAATGTTCAACAGAATGATTTAGTTCGTCAAAAATCGACGATATCAACTTGGATTGTTTACAGTTTTATTGCGATAATACTTATTTTTTGCTCATTTAAATTACCAAATACTTCCATTACCATTGGAGGCGAAACATTTAAAATGGCCATTTTTCCAATTTTAACGTTATTGTTTATTCCTCTAGGATTATTTACCCTTTTAAAATCGGTACATAGCTTCATCCTGACTTTGTTGTTAATGACTGTTTTAGTTTTGGTTGTTGGCGTTCTTGGATATCAATGGTATATCATGGAGATTGCAGCTTTGTTTTTTGCTATGGGTATTTTTTCAGGATTTGCATTCAATCTTTCCTTTGATACGATTCTTAAAGAGTTTCTGGTTGGCTGCAAGGACATCATGAATGCTGCCCTTATTGTTGGATTAGCTGGGGGAATTATTGTCATTTTAGAAGATGGAAAAGTAGTTGATACTATTTTATATGCTATTTCAAGATCTTTAAATGGAACTGGAAGAGAGGGTGCTTTAGGAGCGATGTATATGATTCAGAATGGATTAAACTTGATCATCCCTTCCGGTTCAGCCAAAGCAGCACTTACCATTCCCATGATGGCAGAGTTTTCTGATATCATTGGAATCCATCGCCAATTAACCGTATTAGCGTTCCAGTTTGGTGATGGTTTTACCAATATGTTCACTCCCGCATCCGGTGTTTTGATTGGAGTTTTAGGGGTTGCTAAAATCCCTTATTCAAGATGGGCAAAATTCATTTTACCTTACATATTAATTCTGATTGTAATTGGATTTTTGCTCCTATTACCACCACTTTATTTACATTTTAACGGGTTCTGATCAAACGATGACGATTTATCAAATACTTGAAACACTAGGAGTTCTAGTTGGATTTGTGTACTTATACTATCAATATAAAGCGAATCCCAAACTCTGGATTTATGGGATGTTTATGTCGATTCTGTACATCATTGTTTTTTTTCATGCTAAAGTTTATTTTTGGGCGGCTATTAATGTTTATTATCTTGTCATTCAGTTGTATAGCATTTTCAATTGGAGTAAAATAAATAAAAATGAAGATGCCCCAACCGGATTAAAACGGTTTCCGGTTAAAAAGAT
>DAONEU010000020.1:11395-17898 GCA_035403245.1 Bacteroidales bacterium
CTATTCCTTGCTGAAGGTTTCGGCTAATTTGAGATATTCTGAATCAACACCGAGTAATTGGGCGATTTTTAAGGCTTCGTGTGGTACCTCTTCCTTTTGGATTTCAATTAAAGAGTAATCCATATATTGTTCTAAATGCTGTGGCTCAATCTTTTCCTTGATTTGGTCAATCTGTAAACCCTTAACCCTGAGTCTTCTGCATTGTGCTTTGATTCCTGAATAATGGGTTGTGATGATACAAAAATTTGGATTTTTATTGATCATTTCAATAAAAGCATTCACCAACAAAGTTCCCTCAACTGGATTGGTTGTTCTGGCTAACTCATCTACTAAAATCAATATTTTCTTCCCTTTTTTCGACTCTTGAATGATATGATCAATAGTCAATATTTCATAAGCAAAGGAGGACAATCCTGTTAACTCCGAAGATTGATCCCCAATACTAAAGAAAATCTCTTCTACGGGACAAATGGAGGCTTCCCGGGCAGGTACAAACATCCCGAACTGAAACATATATTGGGCATAAGCAATAGTCTTTAGGAAAATTGTTTTCCCTGACATATTCGCACCGGTAATCAAGGTTGGATTTTGATATAAATCGATATTTAATGATTGAAATTTCTTATTTTCCTTAGATAATCGATCTTTTACTATAGGATGAAACAAGTGTTTGTAAGAAGTATGATGATTTGACACTTCTGGTTTGCAACAATTCCAAAGTTTGGCTAGTTTTGCTTTTGCTATCCATAAATCAAAAATTCCAATTTGATGTAAATTATAATCTAAATGACTCACATATTGACGTAAAGAAACAGATAACTGTTTTCTGATTTGATCTTCAATCTCAGTAATTTGTTGGTAAATTTGATCTCTTAAGTTAGTATTTGCATTGATTTCCAGCTCTTTTCTAAGTTGCTGTAATTTTGGATCGTAAGCAGAATAGATGTAAAAGTGGGGTACTTCAGAATTTTCCGGATCTAAATGGTGGATAACCGGTTTAAGTTGTTTTAATTCGAATAACTGAAAATGATTTTGAGATAAAAAATCTTTAATTTTCTCTAGATAAATTGCGTTTTTCTTGATTTCAAAAAAATCAATATCATCTAAAGTTTCATTATTTTTTAACCGTTTTATAATTCCTGAAATATCTTTGATTTCATGAATCCACTCACATACTTTTTCTCGGTTTTTATCCTCGTAAAACCAATCTTTGAGATCAGAAACGTTTTGAATCTCTTTAGTAATCTCATTAGAATCTGTTAAAAATGGAAAAGTATAAAGCGCCTTTTCCCCTAGAGAGGATTGGATCGGTAAATGATCAAAAACAAAGCGAAAAGCAGGTGTTTCTTTTAGTAAATCTTTAAAAGTCATCATGTTAGAAATTGAATTATTTTTTGCCGAGTAATCTGAACATATTGTTTTTATAGGCTTCAACTCCGGGTTGATCAAAAGGATTTACGTCTAATAAGTATCCGCCTAAAGCACATGAAAATTCAAAAAAGAAAATAAGTTCTCCTAAAACGGTAGGATTTAATTCAGGGATAATCAGTTTAAAACAGGGCACTTGACCATCAAAATGGGCCATCATCGTTCCGGTTTCTGCAATTTGATTGACTTCATGGATGGTTTTATTTTGTATATAGTTTAATCCGTCCAAATCATTAGAATCAAAAGGTATTTTTAAAGATTGACCCGATTTTTCAATAGATATAAAAGTTTCAAATAAGTGTCGTTCCCCCTCTTGGATATATTGACCCAAAGAGTGTAAATCGGTTGAGAATACAGCTCCGGCCGGAAAAATTCCTTTGTTTTCTTTACCTTCACTTTCTCCAAAAAGTTGTTTAAACCATTCAATAAAATAGGAAAGAGCAGGTTCAAAGGAGACTAAAAGTTCAATTTTTTTACCGGATTGATATAACAAATACCGATTCCAGGCATATTGTAAGGCTATATTATCAGATAATGTACTATGATTCATTAAGTTACTTCTCATTTCTAGAGCACCATGCAATAATTCAGAAATGTTAACTCCGGCAACAGCAATAGGGAGTAATCCAACAGGAGATAAAACGGAATATCTACCACCAACGTCATCAGGGATTACAAATGATTGATAATGATTTTCGTTGGCTACTTGTTTAAGAGCCCCTCTTTTTTGATCGGTTATTACAACAATCCGCTCAGAACTATTTTGGTTCCCATATTTTTTTTCGCAATGATCTTTCAATAAACGAAATGCGATGGCTGGTTCTGTTGTTGTTCCTGATTTTGAAATCACAATGATGGAATATTCATTGTGATCCAATAGATCTAGAAGTTGAGCGTGATATTGTTCACTTAAACTATTTCCTGCAAAAATAAATTGAGGATAATCATTATCCTTTGAAAACAGTTTAAATGGATTTTGGAGGGCTTCAATGACTGCTCTGGAGCCTAAATAGGATCCACCAATACCGATCACAACTACAATATTTGATTGTTTTTGTAGTCTTTTGGCACAGATGTTAATTTCTTGGATAAGATTAGATTCATTAGTGTTGGGTAAATCTAACCAACCTAAGAAATCATTTCCTTTGCCGGATCGTTTGATCAACTGTTGATACGCGGTTTCTAATTGAGCCTTCTCTTGAGTATGTTTAGAACTGATAAAAGGATCTATTCCTTTTAAATCAAGTTGAATATCCATAATAAACAAATTGTTTTTAGTTTAATACTTTATTTTCTTTTCTTTAGCTTTTTTGATTCCCCAATCGAATATCAATCCAAATTGTGCATTGATAATACTAGAATTTAAAGGATTTAAAACAGCTAAAATGTTATCAGTACCTCCATACAAATGAATCGGTCCCAGACGAATACCGAGTCCAATTCCTACGTTAGCGTAACTCTTTTTAGTCATAGAGTATGTTGCAATAACATCTATCATATTCCAAAAGTTTCCATTGTAGGCAAGAGTGAATGCCGGAACAAAAGTTTTGTTTACAAAATAACCTTTAAAAAGGGCTGAAACCCGATTAGATTCATTGATTTGATAATATCCTTCAGCACTCAATTTTGTAGTCAGTGATGTAACATAATAGGGGAGTTCTTCGATGGTAAAAAGGTCTTGAAATAGGGTGTCAAAACTAGCAGGAACGCCAAAAGCTTCAGAAATGGAAGCACCGTTCATTAATTTATTAAGAACTTCGGTAGTTAAGCCACTAAAGATCATATTTCCTTCAGAATCAACAAATTCACCTTCAGCAAGTGGTTTTGTTTTGATAGAAATGGTACTGGTTCTCCATTTGATAAAACCAATGTCTGTTGCAGCAACAGAAACACCAAATTGATTATTAATTCTGTATAAAACGCCCAAATCGATACCGGCACCACTGTTTCCGGTAAGAGTTCCTTTTGCCATTTCTAAATAATCAGAAATGCCACCCATAGCAGAGAAGTCTTCTAAAACTATTCGGTTGTTTTCTACTTTAAAAATGGGCACAGGAGTAGCAAATCTGAGTTCTCCGTTATAATTTAACTTCAAGGAATAATCATCCGGATCTGTATATAATTTAAAAGTCAAATCACTAACATTGATATTCATATATCCGGCTAGATATTTGGGACGAATTCCAATATAAATATGATCATTTAACTTATAATGAACTCCAATTGAGCTTTCACTATACATGGAGGTGTTGAATTTCATACTGATATTAGCTGGGTCATGAGGCCCTAGATAATTAAGGTTCCCATAAGTTAAAAATCCAAAAAGATCCTGAGAATAAAAGTAATTGGCTTCAAATTTTAATCGTTGGCTGTATGAGAAAAATAGATTTTTAATTCTAAACCCAAAACCTAAGATTTCTTCACTAAAGTTAAAAGCGAGAATATTATTTTGTACGTTTAATTTATCAACGAAGTTATTCATTGTGATGGATTGTGGAGTTCCATCACTACCCAGATTAAATATGTTGTTGTATTTAAACCCTGAGTTATGTAAGGCAAAATTAATATTACTCAAAAATGGGAAACTCACATATCCATTGTATGGGGTATAAGTAGCCGGATTGTAATAACTTGAAAGTGGATTTAACTTACTAAATCTAATAATTTCAGAGTACTGAGCTGTAAGAAAAAATGTACTACATATAAAAGTGATCGCTAAAAAGAATTTTTTCATCAGAACTAAGGATTAATGGTTAAATGATTGTAATTAATAACTGCTTTCAACCCAATGGCTGCTTTTAAATATTGACTTTTGTTTAAGACTACTTCTTTATTTTCAGTATCCATTTTAAATCTGAAAATAATTTTATTACAACTTTTGATCTGTTCAATTCTCTCACCGGTCAGATAAAACATTTGGGCTGGAGAAGGAGCTGGAAATCCGGAGAAAGAACCATAAATAATTTTTGAATTACTGAATAATGAGTCAACGATTTCCTGACTTGTCGTATCAACAAAATAAACCTGAGCATAAGCATTTACAGGTAAAGTGCTTTCGAAATATGCTCTAAGTGCTAATGTGTCAATAAATTGGAAATCGCTCATTGGGATATCCTTTAATATTTCATTGAGATCGAAATCCAAAGTATCTTTGAAATAAAGGTTCGTAATTTTTAGATCTATAGGGATTTCTGCTTTCAATTTTAAACTAATTTCTGAATTTTCATCAATTCGGATCACACCGGCATCAAAACCATCCGGATTTAATATAGCAACTCCACTGATTGAGATTTTATTGTATTCAGAATTCAGATTAATACTGGAAAATGCATCAACTTGTTCCGTAATATAGGCGTTAGGTGATATTGGAATATTGATGTTAACAGGTGGATTCGTAATGATGGAAGAGTAAACACCATCTCCTGAAAAAGCGGCTGTATCAATATCAATTGTTCCTTTAATCATAAATGAATTTTTGGTAGAGATAGATAACTTAGGATTATAAATGGTAACATCACCACCATAATTTGTAGAAGACAAATCGAAGTCGATCACTTCACTAAACGGAATAGGGTAGGAGGTGATTTGAGCATAAACACTTCGAATTGCTACATTTGAGAGTGAGATATTCACATTCAAATTGTAATTTGGATGTTGCGGAGGAGTACCGTTATTGTTTACGCCAACTTCAACATCAAAAATCCCGGAATTATTATCTCCCGGCATTATACTATAATTACTTAAATCGATAGTATGACTTAATTGAGACGGAGAGAAAGTGATCGTAAAATCTTGTCCACTTGCTGTTTTAATACTGGAAGTAGTTAATTTACAATAATAACTTTGTTCCATATTATTGGAAATTGTTATTTGTAGGATACCTGATTTGATATTGGCACTTAATATCTTTAGAAATTCATTTTCAAAACCAATAGGCGCAGTATGATGTTCAATAGATACCGAATTTGACATCGTGTTAGCGTTAATTATGAAATCGTTGTTAAATGTTTTATCATCTACACTTAAAAAGTCAACAGATTTAATAATTTTATCTTTTTCGACGGTATAAATAAATGATAATGAGCCATCTTGAGCTACCTGAATATATCCTGAGCTATCAAATCTCTGAATGATATCATCTATGGAATAGGTTGCATTGATAATTGGAGCGCCCCAAGAGGAGGTGCCTTCTACTCCTGATATATTTTCAAAGTTAAACAGATCATCAAATTTGGTGCATCCTGTAAAACTGAAAAAACATAATACTGCTCCGATAAGATAAATCGTGATTTGTTTTTTCATAAGAGTATTTTTTATCTAATTAAAGTTACATTTCCTTTTTTTAATATGGGTTCCATATTGACACATCTACCTTCCAGATAGTAATCATAAACACCAGGGGTACACTTTTCCCCTTTATATTTACCATCCCACCCCATAGATTTATCTTTGGTTTCAAACATCAATTCACCTAAGCGGTTATAAACTCTGAAAACAAACTGATCCATGATTTCACTTCTCACATATAAAACATCATTATTGCCATCACCGTTTGGAGTAAAAGCATTAGGAATGTAAACATAAGGTTCATCACAAATCCTTTCAATAACAAAGACTGTAACAGTGTCGCTTTTAAAACAACCAAATACATCTGTCACTTTCACTGTGAATAAAGTAGTTTCTACAGGAGAGGCCAAAGTGGTGTGTTCATGGGGAGTTTCTAAGTGATTTGAAGGAGTCCAAGAATAATTGTATTGGTTATCAGTATATAGTGTTGATTCAAGTAATGTTGATTCACCCAAGTAAATCTGAGAGTGAGTACACCAAGCATTAAAATTACCTGAAAAAGTTCCGGTTTGTACAGTAACAGGAATACTAGCAGTCTCTTGGCACTGATAAGAATTGGTTACAGTTACAAAGAGTGTAGTATTAACAGATGGATTAATCAATGGAGTTGCAGTATTACCTCCGGAAACAATATACTCCATTGGAGACCATTCATAAGTGCAATTGGAAGGAGATACTTGTAAATTTAACTGAATTGGATTATTAAAACAAACTGTTAACGATTCCGG
>DAONEU010000020.1:17998-23425 GCA_035403245.1 Bacteroidales bacterium
AGGAGTCCAATAATAAGTAACTTCATCTTGTGGAGCCGGTGGTACCCCAATCTGAAGTACATCCCCTGAACATACAGTAATGGTTGGTAAAACTTGAGTCGAATTAGACAATACCATTAACTGTTTCACTAGCGTATCAGCAAAATTACAGCTGCCCAAATCGTGAACAACTAAAGTTATATTATAAATACCCGATTGGGTAAACGTATGATTAGGCATGAAATCTGAAGAGGTTGTACCATCTCCAAAATCCCAGAAAAATGAAGTGTTAGCTCCAATAATGAGGGATTGGTTATTAAAACTAACGGTTGCAGGTGCACAAACGGTATTGGGCATATTGAATTCAGAAACAACAGCCGGTAAATCAAAGTCAATTTTAAAAACCGCCAGATTACAATTATTACTATTATTGGTTTCAGAATAGGCTCCGGAAGTATGAGGAAAGCTACTTGATCCGCCACATCCGGCACAAACAGCCTGATAAACACGACCTTGTCTGTCAAATCTACTGGTGCCACCATCTACATGTTCTCGATTATTGGGGTATGGACTTCCGAAATAGGATCCATATGTCAGATAAGAAGCATCATCAGAGATACACATTAGATAATAGTCATTATCATCAGTGGTATTTTGATAAGCATCAGTAGTGATTGGGAGCCCTTCAGTGCCTCCAAAACTATTAACAAGACTTCCACCCCAACCTGAAAGATAGACTCTGTTGCAAACATCTACTAATAAAGCAGTTGGAGAAATATCAGGGCCAACAGTAAGATTGCCAAATTCAGTGGACCAAATAACAGAATCTAATTCGGGAGTAAATTTAGTGATAAATTGGCCCATCCCATAATGCCAAATGGCATTATTTACAAAACTATTTTGAGGGGCAGAAGTTTGACCAACAATATAGGGTTGAAAAAACCGATCTGTCTTGATCAAATAGGATTGATCATATACACTACTTCCAAAGTAAGTTAAATTCATTAAAAATGTACCATTTTGGTCAAAATGAGCCACATACCCTTCTGCTATTCCGCCATGATTAGTGGTTTGGTAAGCATCAGACTGAGCGGGAAGATTTGCAGCATTGGTTCCACCGGTAATGTAAACACTATTGTTTGCTCCGGGGGCGATACTATAGCCTGCCGTCACTGAATTTCCGGAACCACTTAGGTAGGTACTCCAGATTAGATTTGATAAATTATGATTTAATTTAAATACTACAGCACCTTGAGTTCCTAAAAGTGTTGTGGAATAAGCTCCCACGGTTACAGGAAAATTGGAAGAAGTGGTGCTAGTGGTTACATAAACATTACTGAATTGATCTAAAATGATCTCTCCTCTCACTTCATCAGCATAATTTTTTCTTAGAGGAATGGCTAAATTTAAACCGTCATTCTGAGTGCCACCTATAAATGTAGATGCTAATAACTGAGTTCCTGATTGATTGAATTTTGAAATGATGATATCTGAACCCGAAACATAAGAAATACTATTACTACAAGTAATATTTGGGCCACCTTTGAATAGGGTTTGATAGGCACTGGAAGTAACCGGATAATTAGCTGAACTCGTAGTACCAAATACGTATAATTCATTATTTTCATTTACAATTAAACTATGAGGTAATTCACCACCAGTTCCTCCAAGATATGTTGAATAAATTAAATTGGATCCAATACTATTGAATTTTGAAATCGTAATATCAATATAATTGCTAAAGTTGGTTTGATAAGCGCCTGTTGTAGTAGGATAACCTGCAGCAAAGGCAATGCCACCACCATACATGTTCCCATTCAAATCATAAGTGGCTGTAAAACCCCAGTTATCAGCAAAAGAACCTGAATAGGTTGAAAAAATTAAAGAAGGATCAATAATTAAAGGAATGGAAGGATCGTAAGTTCCTATCTTATAAGATACTCTATTTTTTTTAATCAAATAAGTACAATCGATAACCATTTTTTCACCATTTTTATTGATTTGATAAGCATAGGGTTTTAGCTCTTTTACATCACCGACAGTTGTTTTTACAATTAACATCCCATCTTTAATTTTCAAATCTACATCTTCCGAATACTCTGAAATGATTTGACGTGGATCAAAACCAGGTTGAATTTGATATTCGTACTTTAATAAATCGGACTGTTCATAATAAATCAGATCAATTCCTTTGTATATATTCTTATATATCAATGATTTATATGCAGGTACATTTGAAGCCCATTTTTCTGAATTATTACCAATATAATAGTTGTAATAATGATCATGTTTATCGGCACCTTGAATCTGAACTTCAGAAGAAATATTTAAAAAGGTAATTTTGTATGCATGATTATTTAAAATTCCATTATTCTCGGATTGATTTTGAGAATTTGAAAATTTTCTATCATGTATTTGTTGAAGACTTTCAGGAGAGATTACATTTTGGGTAATTCCATCTTTTTCAAAGAATAAGGTGCTGTTTTGATATTCCAAACGGAACAAAACTTGAGTATCCCACTGGTTTATGTTTTGAATAAAAGCAATTTTTTGCATTTTTTCAGGATGAACATCATGAGCATAAACTGTTTCAACAAGAAACATTAATAAAAATATCCAGATATTCTTCCTGAAGTACATAATAATTAGATTTTATTGAACAATCAGTTTCCCTCCAGCTTTACCAGTTTTAGTATATAAATTAACGAAATAGATTCCTTGAGCGAAATCGCTAATATTAAGCGTTTTGGTGAACTCACCACCGTTATGAATGATCATTTCCTGATAAATCTCTTTACCTGTAACATCAACAATAGAACATTTGATATCTTGAGGATCATCATTTGAGAAAGAGATGGTAACAAAATCACTGGCTGGATTTGGATAAAAATTGAGATCTTTTAAATTGGATTGATTTTCAACTCCTACAATGGCATAATACTCTAATTCAAAGCCATCACCTTGTATAAAGTTATCTGATACAAAAGTCACTTTTATTTTAGAAAATGGTGCATTATTTACGATAGCATAGTTTGGAAGATTATAGAGATCAAATCTTTTCCAAAATATTGGAATTGAAGAAGTGGCATCATAAATATCAATAAAATCTCCTAATCCCAATTCGAATTTTGGAAATACAAAAGCATAACCGGTTACAAAAGTGGGCTTAATGTTCCAGGAACAAGAGTGAGATGGTTTATAATCCACTTGATCATCGCTACCATCGCTAATGATATCATGAAGTTGATTCGACAAGTTGGTAGTAGCAGAACAATCAGCTATTTGTTGATTGGTAGAGTAACTAATTAAAAATCCTTGATAATTATGAGTAGGTTTGTTTCCGTTTGTAGTTGTAAAAGTGATTAATACACTATCGGCGTTGACAACCGTTGTATTCGAAGGTTTTGTAGTTCCTGTGAAAGTTGCAGCAACACCACTTTGAATGGTTGGTCCGTTATAAATGGTTACAAAATCTACATCAGGATAAACACTTAAACGATCAAATTTAAAGGTATAAGTAGAAGCACCGGGAACGGCAATCATCCAGCTACAATCAGGATTAACTTGATAGGGTTTGTTGGTTGAGCCATCAGTTACATAACCGACACTAGCTGTTTGTCTTTTTAAATTGGCACACAAATTAGGATAATTGCTAGCAGGATATAATTTTTTAACTACTTTAACATCAATATTAAAAGTGATTTGATCATGAATGAAATAACCATCTGAAGAACCACCCCATCCCCAATTAAAGTGGAAGTAGTTGTCATCACGGTAGCCGTCTGATAAAAAGGCATGTCCACCACCTGTAGATTGACCACTATAAAGCAATGGGCGTAATGAATCCAATTCATTTTTTAATATTTGAACGTACAAATCAGGATCATCGGAATATTCAGCAGGGCTAGTAACTCTATTATCAGAACTATAGCCAAAATGGGTAACCATTTTTTGAACTGCTAACTCAGTATAGGCTCCGGAACCATCAGCACTATAACCCATTTGACAAGAAACGCCGACATGGTAAACTAATTTTGCAATTTCGTTCGTATAAGATTGAGGTTCATTCGTCATGGCATCCCAATAATAGGTATGTTGATTAAAATGAACAGTTTGTCTGGGGTAAGGATAAGGAATATAGGAAGTACCACCTGTTCCTACTTGAGGGTGACGATAATAATTCATCAATTGTGAACAAGCCAATGCAACACAACCATTTGGAACTCTATAGTCATAATAGGATCCGGAATTGACATCCCAAGGACAATATGTATTGTAAAATTTACTTTGATCCCATGTAGTTGTAATGAGAGGGCCTACAACAACTGCCTTAGATTCATTAGGAATAAAAGCTGTTTCTGTATAGTGTTTCCAATCATTTTTGTTTTTTAATGGGGGAGTGGTCCCTTTTTTCTCGTGTTCAATAATTTGAGATTTATAACCATTAAGCCACTCATTTAGAGCAGGATTCATGACAAAGTTATGCTCAAAAGAGAAAGCAAGAATTGGATTTGCAATTTCAGATGCAGAAACAATAACGAACCCATTATCTTGAACATTAAAAACATAGAAAACTGGAGATTTGTTTTCTGAAAATGTTTGATTATAAGTTATTTGAATGTTTTTTACATCAGAAAAACCACCTTTTTCCAATACAAAATTTTGAGCTACCTTTAATGCTGTTTCGTAGGGAACCGCACTTTGAAGGGCGAGGAATAAACTACAAAGTAGTAAAATAAATGCAATACTTTTTTTCATCAATATATATATTTCAAAATTAAAAAATAGATGGCAAAGATATGAAAAATATCTTCATTCTTTATATCTTTGCATAAAAAATATATAGATGTATATCCAATATTCAAAAGTTTTAGAAAACGCTGTTAATGAAATATCTAAGTTACCCGGAATAGGGAAAAGATCTGCATTAAGATTGGTGCTTTTTTTAACAAAAGCTGATCCTAAAGATATTTTGATTCTAACTGAATCTATCCAAAAGTTAAAAACTGATCTTAAAGTTTGTAAAGTTTGTTATAATTTGTCTGATGAAGATACATGTAGTATCTGTAATAATCCCAAGAGAGACCAATCAATCATTTGTGTAGTTCAGGATATCAGAGATGTGATTGCTATTGAGAATACGCAACAGTATTTCGGAGTATATCATGTTTTGGGTGGAGTTATTTCTCCGATGGAAGGTATTGGAACTCAACAAATTAGACTTGCTGAATTGTTTCAAAGGGTTGCTGACCAACCAGTTAAAGAGGTTGTAATGGCATTACCGGCTACTCCTGAAGGTGATACAACCAATTTTTATATCTATAAGAACATTAAAGATCAAGTGCCGGTTATTACAACTATTGCCAGAGGAATAGGTATCAATGAAGAGCTCGAGTATGCCGATGAGGTTACCTTAGGGAGATCATTGTTGTCGCGGACAGAATTTGG
>DAONEU010000021.1:0-22528 GCA_035403245.1 Bacteroidales bacterium
TCTTACTT
The DNA here is from genome assembly GCA_035403245.1 of Bacteroidales bacterium. Taxonomy (GTDB): domain Bacteria; phylum Bacteroidota; class Bacteroidia; order Bacteroidales; family WCHB1-69; genus UBA5429. Next base: position 9 of record DAONEU010000021.1, read on the forward strand.
CTTACCTCAATTTCATTTCGTATCCGAAAAAGTATATACCAACCCAACTCCAATAATTTCTTTAAACTGAACTCTCCGGATCCGGGTACGTGGATGATCCATGCCGTTTTCCCATTCATCAAACTTTACTTTTTCATTGTATCTTAGGGAAGTGGTTATTCTAAAATTGAGCATCTTTAAGAATTGATAGGAGAGCGCTAAGTCCCAATCTACTTTGAAATTTCCAAATTTTTGATCGGGATCACTGTATGGAGTATATAACTCTAATACAGTTGCAATTTTTACCCCTTTCCAGACCGTTGTGTTCACTGTAGCTTTCATTTTGGGTCCTACTGTGGTAATGCTTCTTTTGTCAACAGGAACGCCGTAATCTGCCCTTAAAAGCGAATCAGGACAACTGGTGATCAAACCTGCAGCAGGGGAGAAGTAAAACGAGAAATGTTCATTGTATTTCCAGTCAATACCAAAAGAGATATCAGTATATGCCGGAGATAAAAAGCTGGTGATCTTTTTGGGCTCAGTGAGGTTCCCGTATTGTTGTGGATAACGATATCCATCAGCATGCTGAGACTTAAAAGTTACCAACCCGGTGATAAAGAACTTTTCAGCAATCTCATATCCAAATTTGGAAGAAAAGTTAATCTTATCAGCAGATTTTCTCCAGGTTGGAACCAATTCAGACGAGTATAGAATTCCTAATTCATTGTCTATTAATGATTCCCATGCAAGTTTTTTCTTTTTATAGATTAATTTTAACTTTAAATTTGCAATGGAGTTGAAATGACTGTATCCCCCTTCTGACCAGTTGAATTGATCCGTTTGTGCTAGATTTAATCCGGCTTCACCTGATAATAACCAGTAATCCTTCCATAAATTATTCATGAAAGTATCCATTATTCCTTTAGTGGAAATGGTTTGTAAATCAGAGTTAGGGTTGAAATGGGTGTCTTTTTGCTGAGCGACAGCAACCCCGATAAAAGTTATTAAAAAGAAAGAAAAAAATATTTTTTTCATTGTTAATCAGCACAAAATCAGATCTTAACGATTTAATTTGTTAAAAGCTTTCCACCATCTGTCTGAGATAACATCCGTACAAGCTAATTCATAATCTTTAACGGAGCAAGGCAAGTAATATTTTTGTGTTGTATCAGATTTTTTACTATTGATAGGAACCACCATCCACCATCTTCCGGTTTTCTTGCTGCAATAAAAAACCAAGTCATCGATATGGTTGGAAACAGCTACGGAATGTTTGATATATAGATTTTTATCTTTAAAAACAGTATCTCCAACACGATTATTAAAACCTTCTACAAAGTACCAGATGATATGAGCAATCAATTGTGAAGTCTGGTTGTTATAATCCATCGAAGGATTGAATTCATAGATTCCAAAAGAGGAAAGTTTATCGCTGATACCGGCAAACATGGCCACGCGACAAATCTCTTCACCGTAAAATCCATTGGATGAAGCGTTTGGATTTCCGGGAGCATCACCCCGACGAACAGCTGACAGATCTAAAGAAACCATCTCTGCATTCCGAACGATGGGTTCCACCTCCTCCATGTCTTGTCTTAAAAGGCCAACACGGTAGGTTTCAAAAAATAGGTTCTCCATGAGTTCAATCGATTCAGGACTGTTCATGTAGGTCTGAAAACCAATATTGGCATAATTAAGAAGATAATTAGGCTGTTGTAGAATGATTCTATTCAGATAAGCATTGGAAGTAATAGGCATATTTTCATTGCCCAAATCGAAACAGGAATCTACAGAAACGATATTTACGACATGTTCGAGTCTCTCATAGGCTCTATAATTAGCAAAAGCCAGGTCATTGCTTCCTCCTAAAATGATTGGAATCACTTTATTTTCAATGAGATGTGCTAATATTTCACTTAAAACTTCATAAGTATCCTCTACTGTTTTTCCAATTTTTAAGTTTCCCAAATCGATAATATTGACAGGTTTATTCCAACAATACAATCTGTAGAGTTCTCTTCTCACTTCATCAGGAGCAAAAGTAGACCCATCATTTTGAGAAGCATTCCTTGCTTCTGGAACCCCTACGATAGCAATTTGCATGTTTTCTAAGGAAACTTCTTCTAGTGTATTGGTAAACCAAATCTGATTTAACAATCTCTGAGGATGATCGTTCAGAGTAAAAAAATCCAAAGATTCAAGATCAATAGGGTCGAAATAGGGGCCAATATCCATGATAACTATTTTTTACGTGGGAATCTTTTTTTAGCTGTTGGGGCAGTATTTTTAATAATTTCCATACAGTCAGCATAAGTCAAATTTTCAGCAACAGTACCCTTAGGAATTTTAAAGTTATCAGTTCCATTGGTGATGTAAGCACCGTATCTTCCGTTTACCACTTTAACTTGTTCACTCTCTTTAAATGAAGCAATAACGTTTTTCGTTTTGATGTTTTCAATCAGATTGATTGCATCAGCCAATGTCATGGTTCCGGGATTCATCCCTTTTTCAAGGGTCATGTTTTGATCATTATATTTGATATAGGGACCAAATTTTCCAATAGCAACATGAATTTCAGAATCATTGTATGAACCTAAAAGTCTGGGTGCTCTATCTTTGTCTTGTTGAATTTTTTCTTTAATCAATTCAATAGATCTATCTAGTTCAATTTCAGTAGGTTCTTCATCTTTTGGGAAAGAAACATAAGATTTTCCATATTTGATGTATGGACCAAATTTCCCCATTCCGATAGAAACCTCATTTCCTTCAAATTCGCCTAATGTTCGAGGTAATTTGAAAAGATCAAGGGCTTCCTCCAAAGTGATAGTATCTATAAATTGGGTTGATTTCATTCTGGCGTATCTAGGTTTTTTATCTTCATAGTTTTCACCAATCTGAACCATTGGACCGTATTTTCCTAGTTTTGCATAAACATTTGATAAAGTTTTTGGATCCTGACCAAGTAATCTTTCCCCACTTGCTTTAGAAGAATGAGAAATGGCATTTTCTATGGATGCATGAAAACTTTGGTAAAATTGATCAATCATATTTTGCCAAACTTTACGTCCTTCTGCGATTTCATCAAATTCTTTTTCAACTTCAGCAGTGAAGCCATAATCCATGATATCTTCAAAATTATTTTGCAAATATTCATTTACTACAATACCTATGTCTGTAGGAAAAAGTTTGTCTTTTTCACTTCCAAATTTTTCTATTTTCCCGGTATCGGTAATCTCTCCCTTTTTGAGGATCAACTGGAAATATTCTCTTTCACTACCAACTCGATTGTTTTTAATGACATACTCTCTTTTTTGGATTGTTGTGATGGTTGGAGCATACGTTGATGGTCTTCCGATCCCCAATTCTTCCAGTTTTTTTACCAAGCTGGCTTCAGTATAGCGAGCTGGTGGTTGTGAATATCTTTGAGTCGCTTTAATTTCTTTAGCATTCAAAAGATCTCCGTTAGAAACAGGAGGAAGCCAACCTTTGATGTCCTCATCCTCTTCATCTTTAGATTCAATATACACTTTTAAGAAACCTTGAAATTGAACAACTTCTCCGGTTGCAACAAATTTTTCAGATCTGTTTGAAATTGGAATATTGATGACTGTTTTTTCAATTTCTGCATCACTCATTTGGGAAGCGATGGTTCTCTTCCAGATCAACTCATACAATCTCTTAGCAAAAGTATCACCGGGGATTGTTTGATTTGCCATGATAGTTGGTCTGATAGCCTCATGCGCTTCTTGTGCTCCTTTGGTTTTAGAGACATATTTTCTGGTTTTAGAATATTCTTTACCGAACAATTTTTCAATCTCCTCTTTTGCAGTATGTATTGCAAAGTCAGATAATACAACGGAGTCAGTTCTCATGTATGTGATATAACCGGCTTCGTACAACTGTTGAGCGATAACCATGGTTTTACTAACAGAATAGCCTAGCTTTCTAGAAGCTTCCTGTTGTAAAGTTGATGTTGTAAAAGGAGGTGAAGGAGATTTCTTAGCCGGATTTTTTTCAATGGTAGAGATGTGAAAATGAGCTTCTTTACAATCATTTAAAAAATTTAAAGCATCCTCTTTAGTGTCAAAACGATGATTTAAGTCTGCATCAAACTCCATCTTTTTATTTCCGTCAGGGTAGAAGTTTCCAACCACTTTATAAGATGAGGTAGTGTTAAATTTAATAATTTCTCTTTCCCTTTCTACTATTAGCTTTACAGCAACAGACTGAACGCGACCTGCTGAGAGTTGAGGTTTAACTTTTCTCCATAATACAGGAGAAAGTTCAAATCCTACAAGTCTATCTAATATTCTACGGGCTTGTTGAGCATTCACTAAATCAATATCCAATTCCCTTGGATTTTGAATAGCTTTCTCAATAGCAGTTTTAGTAATTTCATGAAAAACAATTCTTTTAACTTTATGAGCAGGGATTTGTGCGGCTTCCATTAAATGCCAGGAGATCGCTTCACCTTCGCGGTCATCATCGGTTGCTAACATCACACATTCTGCTTCCTGAGCCATTTTTTTGATGTCTGCAATCAGTTTTTTCTTATCCGCCATGATTTCATAGTTAGGAATAAACCCTTTCGTAATATCAATTCCGATATCTTTCTGAGGTAAATCACGAACATGACCCTTACTAGAGATCACTTCAAAATCTTTATCAATAAATTTTTGAATAGTTTTAGCCTTGGCAGGTGACTCAACGATGATTAGTTGTTTGCTCATTTTATTTGTTTTTGAAAAATTAGTCTTTTTTAATAAATAAAGAGTGACCTAATAACTCTTCCGCCCCTATATAATCTTTTTCAATTATCTTTTTTCTTATTTGTGTAGATCTGACAGCTATGTCATGAAGTACAAATTCATTGATTTTAATTACTTCAATACCATTGTTTTCACATAATTCATGTGTGGATTCGTAATCCCCTTCTCTGTTTTTACCAAACCGATGATTAGGCCCCATAACTATTGCTTTCGCTCCAATTTTGGCCAATAAAACATCTTTGATAAATTGTTCCGATGTTAACTCAGCAAACTCCTTTGAAAAAGGGATCACCATGAGATAATCAATCGATTCTTCGCAAAGGAGCCTCTTTTTTTGTTCGAAAGTTGATATGAGAAAAAAGTCAGATTTGTGATGTAAAACTTCTTGTGGATGAGGATGAAATGTGATCACAACACTTACCATCCCCTTAGCAGATGCTGTTTCAGTTAGTTGCCTCAGTACTTGTTTATGACCTTGATGTACACCATCAAAAGAGCCAATAGTGACTACAGCTTCTTTGTTTTTTGGAAAATGGTCTAATGAATTGATGATTATCATTCGGTTATCTTAGTTTAGCACCACATTCACGCTCAAATGCAGCAATTAGTTTGTTCATAGTTTTTGTAATATCCTCATCTGTCAATGTCTTTTCATCATGTTGAAGTACAAAGTTTAACGCGTAAGATTTCTTCCCATTTTCTATCTTTTCACCTTCATAAACGTCGAATAAAGTTACTTTCTTTAACTTCGAGGTGCCAAATTTATAGGCAATATTCTCTAAAGTAGCATAAGTAACTGCTTTATCCACGACCAATGCTAAATCTCTTTTTACAGTAGGATATGCCGGGATCGCTTTATAAAGTACTTTATTCATTGTTGATAATGAATACAAAAGTTCAAAATTGATTTCAGCATAAAATACCGGTTTCTTAATATCAAATTGTTTTAATATTTTTGGATGAACTTGTCCAAATTGTACCAAATCACTATTTTCCACTGAATAAATCAAATGTTCTAAAAATAGCGCAGATCCTTGTCTGGAAACAATCGCATCTGTGGGGAAATTAATTTTTGATAAAATATTATGCACGACATTCTTTAACATGAAAAAATCTACTTCAACACTGGATTGGTTCCAGGAGTTTTCAGTTTTTTCACCGGTGAGGAATATTGACATAACCTCTTTTTCCAGATATCTTTTCTTCACATCATCCCCTTTTTTACTATCTGCCTTGATATGGTATGTTCTACCAAATTCGAAGAGTTGTAGGTTAGTATTACGGGTATTTGAATTTCTAAGGATCGTTTCTAAACCTGAGAAAAGTAGGGATTGTCTCATCGCATTCAAATCACTACTTAATGGATTTACCAAGTCAACTCTTTCTTTTTCATCAATAAAATCAAAGATTTCAGAATAATTTTTGGTTATAATCGAATTATTCATAATTTCATTAAATCCTAAACCGGAAAGATAAAGAGATAATGATTTTTGTAATTTAGATTGTGTAGATTGCAGTTTTGAACTGGGAATATATTCAAAATTTTCACGGATTTCTACATTGTTGTACCCGTAAATTCTTAAAACATCTTCAATAAGATCTACCGGCCTGGTAATGTCAGTTTTATTAAGAGGAACGGTTACTAATAATTGATCTACATCTACATGATGAATTTCAAATCCTAAAGAGAGTAATATGTTTGAAATAGTATTGATTTCAATATGCTTACCGATCAGTTTTTCAACTTCACCAACAGAAATGGAGATAGTTGGTTTTTCTATTTCAGATGGATAAACATCAATAATTTCAGATACTAAAGTTCCTCCTGCAATTTCTTGAATCAAGTTGGCAGCTCTTTTGATAGCATAAACTGTTACATCAGGATCACAGCCTCTTTCGAAACGGAAAGCAGCATCTGTTTTTAAGCCATGTCTTTTTGAAGTTTTTCTGACGGAAACAGGATTAAAATAAGCACTTTCCAAGAAGATATTCTTTGTTTTGTCTGTCACTCCGGAATTTAATCCGCCATATACACCGGCAATACACATCCCATCCTCTTGATTGCAAATCATGAGATCATCCTCATGTAATTTGATTTCGTTCCCATCCAAAGTAATAAAAGGGGTTTCAGAAGGTAAATTTTTTATTATGACATGATTCCCTTTAATATAATCACTGTCAAAAGCATGTAATGGCTGACCAATTTCAAACATGACGAATTGGGTAATATCAACAATATTGTTTACGGGCCTGATCCCAATAGATTTTAGTCTGTTTTGAAGCCATGCAGGAGAATCCGTTACAGTAATATTTTCAAAACAAAGGCCTGTATATCTAGGACAAGAAGCGATATTTTCAATATCAATTGTGATCTTTTGTTTTTTTGAAATTGGAATTAGATCCGTTGTACTTGGTAATAAAAGTTGTGAACAAGGAATATTATTGTGTTTTAAAACAGCAAATAGATCCCTTGCAACACCAAAATGGGAAGTTGCATCACTTCTGTTAGGTGTTATCCCAATTTCAAAGATGTAATCGGTTTCAATTTTAAAATATTTTGAAGCAGGTATCCCAACTGGAGTTTCTTGTGGAAGAACCATAATTCCATCATGAGATGTACCAACACCCATTTCATCTTCTGCACAAATCATTCCTTCTGACACAGCACCTCTGATCTTAGATTTTTTAATTACAAAAGAGGAGTCATTTTGGTATAAAGTAGTACCGATTGTAGCAACAATAACTTTTTGTCCTGCAGCCACATTAGATGCACCACAGACAATATTAAGAGGTTGTTCTTGTCCAATATTTACAGTAGTGATATGCAAATGGTCAGAATCAGGATGATTTTCACAAGTAATTACCTCCCCAACAATAAATCCATTTAAACCACCTTTAATCGTTTCAAATATTTCAATTGATTCTACTTCTAATCCGCAACTAGTTAATAATTTTCCTGTTTCTTCAGGAGGTAAATTGAAAGAGATGTACTGTTTAAGCCAGTTTAATGATATCTTCATAATTGATTTAGTATTTCGATTTATTCAGTTATTCGTTTTGAAAAATTCAAACCGCAAAAATACAATATTATTATATTATTAATATTGTCTCTTGTCGATTTTTTTAATTTTTTTTAACTTTTAAGGAAATGTTTTGCTTTTTAGCTGATTTATAGAGAGTTTAAAAATTCCCCTCCGAGGAAAAAGGTATTTTTTAATTTTGGATTGATGGGTCTCTTTTAGATAACAATTTTAAGACTTGAACTAAACTTTTCTCGATTTGTTGATAAGTTAGAATTTCTTTTGCAATATATACTAAAAGTATCTTAAACTGAATTTGTTTAGTGTCATCACCAGAACAAATTAAACTATATTTATTGATCCGATAAGCTTCTTTAGTTCTACGCTTTAATAAGTTTCTATCGACAGCTCTTTTAAATAATCTTTTAGAGACACTGATAACAATCTGGTTTGTATTACTTTGAATTCCAGTTTCTTCTATAGAATAATAACATTTAAAAGGATAAACAAAAAGCGTTTTATTTTGTACAATTAGATCTTTAATAATCTTGTTTGAACAAATTCGCTCTGTTTTTGCAAAAGAGTTTTTTTGGGTGAGGTTATCTTCTTCTTGTAGCATTTTCTTTCAAGAAGTGGTCAAGGGCCACAGTAATGGATGGAGCTTCTTTAGTAGGAGCTTCAACATGTAAAGTCCATCCCTCAGCTTTAACTGCTTCTGCAGCGGCTGTTCCTAATGCTCCGAATGCAATCTCCCCTTGTTCAAATTCCGGAAAGTTTGCTTTAAGAGATTGAATTCCGGATGGACTAAACACAACAATCATATCATATTTACTAATATCGACATCATGTTTTAAGTCAGCAGGAATAGTATTAAAAACAACTGCTTGATTGTATTCGATCGCATGTTTTTCGAAGAAATCTGCATACTGAGTACCCAAACCATCTGCTCCACATGGTATCAAAAACTTATGTTCTTTATTTTTTAATAAAAGATCAAAAATTCCAGCCGGATTGTTATTTTTTGCGAAAAAGATCTTTCTTTTTCTGTAAGGGATGTATTTTTGAAGATAATGAGCAATCTGATCAGTAATACAGAAATATTTCATAGATTCCGGAATGTCAAGTCTCAACTCCTTAACTAGAGTAAAAAAATGATCAATTGTTGTAGTGCTTGCAAAAACTAATGCAGTATAGTTAAGGATGTTAATCTTAGATTTTCTAAAATCAATGGCTTGGACACTCTCTATTTTAAAGAATTTATAAAAATCTATATTGATGCTGTATTTTCTTTTTAACTCAGCATAAGGAGATTTTTCAAAATCAACCGGTGCAATTTGAGAAATTAAGATGTTTTTGATTTTCATTTTTTAGAACTTTAAACCATTCATTATTAGTTACTTATTTAAAAATATTAAAAATTTTAATACCACCAAATAAGGTAAAATTTCAAGAGTGCAAAAATAAATAAAAAATTGAAATAATTTGATTCTTTTTGGGTTTATTGTGAAGATTTTATATGAAGTGATTGAGAAAGTGATGATTAAAATGAGAAAATAGATCCATATTAGTTTCCATTCATTTGTATATAAACTTAGGGGAATGATAATCATTAATAGAATCGTATTCGTAAAATTAAACAACATTTTATACATTTTATATGATGCTAATTCATCTATATAATCAAATGTTTTAAAATATCCAAAAGAGAAAAATCTTTTTAGGATGAAGTCAATAATTACAATACCAAGAATGATAAAATAAAGGATGTTAGGATCAATTAGATTAAATACTTTCGGAAAAAAATAGTCTAATATAATATAGAGAAAAAGTGCTTGAATGAGAAAAATAATGCTGTGAACCCATATAAAAAGGTTTCTATTTGCTAGTTTACCTTCTCTTTGCAATTGAGATAAATGTCTTTGGGAAAATAATGAAGTAAATAGTAATGAGAATTTTTGATGATAAGCAACAAAGATTATCGTAATTAAAATAAGACTAATAAACAAAATAATGGTAGGTAAGTTATGTGTTTCATTAAGATAAACAAGAAAATTCCCGGAAAAATGTTCCCGGGAACTGTCAATAACAGGCCTAAGTGTTACCGTTGTATTTGTCAATGATTTATAAAATAATTATTTTACGATCAATTTTTTTGTTGCGATTGTTTTTCCCTGATTTTCAATAGAGTAGAAATAGATTCCTGCACTGAAATCTTCTAAAGAAACATTAGTTTTTGAAGAACCATTGATAGGATTAGAATATAAAACAGAACCAGTAATGTTTCTGATTACCAATTCAGTCTGACCATAATTTGAATTTAAATTATGTTCAATTGTAACTCTATTTGAAGTAGGATTTGGATAAGCATTTAAAGTTTCTGAATTGTTATTGTTTTGAATAGATTGAGTATTATCTAGTCTTAGGTAGAAAACAGTTGAGATTGCAGGGTTGGTTATATCAAAAATTGCGAATCTTAATAATGAAACGCCATAATTTCCATTAGGATTATAAAAAATATGAAATGCTTGATCGCCGTAAGCAGCATGTGAATAGTTCTCACCTGCATTAATGGTTTGTGGAAATTCACTGGCGTTGCCAGTCACACATGCTGAACCAATACAAAATTGAGTAGTGGCACCATCCAATAATGGAATATTATTTCTCATTACCAATACCTCCAAAATTTGAGAAGTTGTATTTTCAATATCAATATAATAGGAATTATCAGTATTTAATGAAGTAGGAACTTCATAAATGGTGTCATTATTTTCATAAATAATTCCTTTATATCTTATAATTAGATCTTGTGAAAATGCTGATAATGATATAGTTATCAATAAAAGAGTAATTAATTTTTTCATATTATGTTTTTTTTATTGTTATATTATATTGACTGCAAAAATACCAAAAAATTAAATGAGTTTTTAATTATTATACCATATTTTTCGAAAATGTTCACCCAAAGGTTCTGCTAAGATCTCAATTGGTACTTTTGTTATAGGATGTTCGAATGCTAATCTCCTAGCGTGAAGTCCAATTGAAGCATCAGGATTTGGCCTTCTAGCACCATATTTTAAGTCTCCCTTAATGATACATCCAATACTTGAAAGTTGAACCCTGATCTGATGATGTCTTCCTGTAAATAGTTCAACCTCCAAAAGGCAGTAATTTTGTGATGCCCCAATCACAGTATAATGTAGTTCGGCACGTAATGAATTCTCTGAAGGAGTATCAGAGGCAAAGCTTCTATTTAATTTTTCATTTTTTCTTAAATAATGGACCAAACGTTGAGACTCTTTTTCAGGTTTTTGTTCCACAATAGCCCAATAAATCTTAGATATTTTACGATCTTTAATAATTTGAGACATTCTTTCTAACCCTTTAGATGTTTTAGTGAAAATAATGACACCACTAACCGGCCTGTCTAAACGATGAACAGAACCACAAAAAACATTTCCTGGTTTTTGATATTTTACTTTTAAATATTCTCTAACTTTTTCAACTAAAGGAGTGTCTCCCGTTTTATCTGCTTGTACAATCTCACCTGACTTTTTATTAATAATAATCAAATGATTATCTTCATAAAGGATTCTGGGTTCTATCTCTTCAATTATGGGATTCATTGTTAATATTGTTCATTTTTGTTAGGAAAATCAGATGTTTTAACATCATGAATGTAGTTTTCAACAGAGTTGACGATCTCTCTACTAAAGTTGTGATACCGTCTTAAAAATCTTGGTGAAAATTGTAAAGTGTAGCCCATCATATCGTGGAAAACTAAAACCTGACCGCTCGTATGAGGTCCGGCACCAATACCAATAGTGGGGATTGAGATAGATTCAGTAACTAATTTAGCTAATTCGGCAGGAATCTTCTCCAACACAATTCCAAAGCAACCATGATCTTCCAGAATCTTAGCATCTTTTAATATTTTTTCAGCTTCTTTTTCACTAGTACCCCTTACCGAATATGTTCCATATTGATTGATCGATTGAGGCATCAGGCCTAAATGCCCCATCACGGGAATACCGGCTGATAAAATCCTGTCAACACTCTCAGAAATCTCAACACCACCTTCAATTTTGACAGCATCAGCACCTGATTCTTTCATAATTCTAATGGCTGAAGCTAATGCTTCTTTAGAATTACCTTGATAGGTGCCGAAAGGCATATCAACAACCACTAAAGCACGTTCAACAGCTCTTACAACTGATGACGCATGATAAATCATTTCGTTTAAAGTGATAGGTAACGTTGTCTTAAAACCTGCCATCACATTAGCAGCCGAATCACCCACCAAAATAACATCAATTCTGGCTTGATCTAATAGTTTGGCTGTAGAATAATCGTATGCTGTTAACATGGCAATTTTTTCCCCTTCATTTCTCATCTTCCTGAGAAGATTGGTTGTAACTTTGGTTACATTACTTGATAGGTACTGTGACATCTTTTTAATTTTTTATTTGATTGTTAAATGCGTCCTTTGTTGTATTTGTGTTTCCAGTTTAGGAATAATGTAGTACAGAATAGGGTAATCAAAACTCCGATACTATATGCGATAACAGGGCTTAATCCAAACCCTTCTTTTTCTGCAATGAATAAAAATGTGGTGGTAACCATTGTCATAAATATGGCCGGCAAAAAAGTGATCCAATAAAACTTTTTCTCCATAACTAAATAAATAGTGGAAGCCCATAAAGTAACCATTGCCAGGAATTGATTTCCCCAAGCAAAATATCTCCAGATTGTATCAAAACCATTTTTATCTGTCACACTCCAGATTAATACCATAATGGCAATTGCAAACATAGGGATAGAGATCACTAATCTGTTTTTGATCGGTTTTTGATCAAAATGAAACAACTCGGCAACCATGATTCTACCCATTCTAAAAGCAGTATCTCCTGTTGATATTGGTGCAAAAACGACTCCTAAAACAGCTAGAACAGAGCCAATTCTTCCCATCCAGGTCTGCGTGATTAAACTGACAACCAATGTTGGATTTCCATTTACATATAACTCTTTCCCCGCCTCTGTATGGTGAAAGAAATAGGTTGCAGCTGCTGCCCAGATTAATGCCACAATCCCTTCTGTGATCATCGCACCATAAAATACCGGTCTCCCTTGTTTCTCACTGGTCATACAACGTGACATTAAAGTGGATTGTGTTGAGTGAAAGCCACTCACAGCACCACATGCTATCGTTATAAACATAATTGGAAATATCGGATTACTCTTGGCAAATGGATGCAGATTACTCATTCCATCCCAAAATTCAGGTAATTCAGGTTTGTAATAAAAAATACTAAACAATATCCCAACAGCCATGATGAGTAAGAAAAATCCGAATATGGGATATATCTTTCCAATAATTTTATCAATGGGCAATAAAGTAGCTAGTAAATAATAAATGAAAATTACAATAATCCAGAATGTTAAATTGAAAAACTCCGGAGTGATAGTAGTCAATAATGTTGCAGGCCCTACTACAAAAACAACTCCAACCAATACAGTCAAAATAATCATGAAAATGCGCATAATCTCACGCACATATTTTCCTAAATACATTCCATGAATTTCAGGAAGCGTTTCTCCATTTTTTCTCAAAGATATCATTCCGGGGATATAATCATGTACCGCTCCGATAAATACAGACCCTAATGTGATCCATAAAAAAGATGCCGTCCCAAATTTTGCCCCCATGATCGCTCCAAATATAGGCCCTAATCCTGCAATATTTAAAAATTGAATAATGAAAATCTTATACCCTTTTAACGGTACAAAGTCAACTCCATCATACATACGATGAGCAGGAGTTACTGCATTCTTGTCAATACCAAATATTCTTTCAGTGATTTTCCCGTAAAGAAAATAGCCGATAATTAAGACCGATAAACAAATACAAAATGAAATCATGATTTACCTTTTAAATACGGGGTGCAAAGATATAGCTTTTGTTTTAAACTTTTTGCCCTAATATTTATAAAATTGTAAGTATATTTGCAGTCCGGTTTATTAATGGGCAATGATTGAAAAATCAAAGCCTTATTTATTTTTAAAATAATTATAAAACAAATAGTTATGAGCTTAGAGGAAAGAATAAATGAGGATATCAAAAAAGCAATGTTAGCTAAAGAAAAAGAAAAATTGAATGCTTTAAGAGCAATCAAAGCAGCCATTCTATTGCTTAAAACTTCTGGTGAGAAGGTTGTCATTACGGAGGAGATGGAAATGAAGACATTGCAGAAATTGGCAAAACAACGTCGCGATTCTGCCGAATTATATAAAGCTCAAAATAGAGAAGATCTTTATCAGGAGGAGATCGCTCAACTTGATGTGATTAACGAATACTTACCAAAACTTTTATCTGAATCTGAAATCTTAGATCAAGTGAAATCTATTGCTTCAGACCAAAATATTTCCGAATTAAAAGATATGGGAAAATTGATTGGTTTGTCTGCAAAAGCAATGGCCGGAAAAGCTGATAATAAGATGATCTCCGAAGTGGTAAAAGCTTTCCTTACCCGCTAAATTTCAATGAAAAAAATAATTCTACTTTTTTTTACAATTTTTTTTATCCCGGCTATAATCTGGGCTCAGGTTATATTTTCGACGGATCAGAATCTCAAATATTTGGCGTCTGCTCAACTGCAAGGTAGAAATGCAGGAACCCGGGGAGACTCTTTAGCTCAAAATTATATCGTGGATATTCTAAAAAGTATTGATATTAAACCCTATTTTTCTGATTATTTACAACCTTTTACGGTAAAAATGAAAGCTAATAGGGGAGGGGATATCATCAGCTCTAAAAATGTGATTGGCTGGATTGAAGGTTCTGACTCAGTTTTAAAAAAACAATATATTGTGATCTGTGCCCATTTTGATCATGTTGGCCTCGAAAGAGGTCGAATGCACCCCGGTGCAAATGATAATGCTTCCGGAGTGGTTACAGTCCTGAATTTAGCTAATCAATTTAAAGAAAATCCTCCAAAAAGATCTGTTCTAATTATCCTATTTGCTGCTGAAGAAAAAGGCCTTTTAGGATCCTATTATTTTGTTAAAAATGCTCCTTTTGACATCCATGATATTGATGCTGTTTTCAATTTTGATATGGTTGGTAAATATAAACAAGAGGGATTCCTTTATTCTAAAGGGGAACAAACTTCTGAAATTTTTCCTCATTTAATTGAAAAATATTCAGAAATCCATCAAATTAAATATGATGTTTCACCATTCAACTACATGGATGGTTCTGATCATTATCCATTTTATAAAAAGAGAATTCCGGTTCTTTTTTTTAATACCGGAATGGATTGGGATAATTATCACAAACCAACTGATATTTCAGATAAAATCGATTTTGCAGGAATTGAAACCATCTCAAAATTTGCTTTTGATCTGATTACAGATGTAGCTAATCAACCCGAAAAATTAAAATTTAAGAAAAAATAGACTTATGAACGAGAAAATTATCATCTTAGACTTTGGCTCTCAATACACACAATTGATTGCAAGAAGAATCAGAGAACTAAATACGTATTGTGAAATACTCCCTTATAACAAATTCCCTGAATCACTAGATGGTATTATGGGTGTGGTGCTTTCCGGAAGTCCATTTTCTGTGAATCAACCGGAGGCTTTTAAACCGGATCTGTCACCTTTTAAAGGAAAAATTCCTGTATTAGGAATCTGTTACGGCGCTCAATTAATGGCCCTTTATGCTGGAGGAAAAGTAGAACAAGCCGGTACCCGTGAATATGGCAGAGCTCACCTTTCATTTATCAGCCAGGAAGATATTTTAATGAAGGGGGTAAGACCGGAATCTCAAGTCTGGATGTCCCACGGCGATACTATTACCGCAATCCCTGATCATTTTAAAGTGATAGCCAGTACCAATGAAGTGAAAATTGGGGCTTACCAGGTTTCTGGTGAACCTACCTGGGCTGTTCAATTTCACCCTGAAGTATTTCATAGTGAAGATGGTACAATTATTCTGAATAACTTTGTACAACATATCTGCAAATGTAAACAAGATTGGACTCCTGCCTCTTTTATCGAAACTACAGTTCATGAACTGAAAGAACAAATTGGAGATCAACGAGTTGTACTGGGCTTATCCGGTGGTGTTGACTCTACTGTTGCAGCTGTTCTGCTCCATAAAGCGATCGGTAAAAACCTGTTCTGTATTTTTGTAGACAATGGTCTTCTTCGTAAAAACGAATTTACTTCCGTTCTTGAAAACTATAAAACTTTAGGACTCAATGTTAAAGGTGTTGATGCCTCCCAAATGTTTTATGATGCCTTGAAAGGGGTGTCAGATCCTGAAACTAAACGAAAAATTATTGGTAAAGGATTTATTGATGTTTTTGATATAGAAGCTCATAAACTGGAGAATATCAAATGGTTAGCTCAAGGAACCATTTATCCTGACCGTATTGAATCATTGTCAATTACCGGAATGGTGATCAAATCTCACCATAATGTGGGGGGCCTTCCTGAAAAAATGAATCTTAAAGTGGTTGAACCACTTCATCTGTTGTTTAAAGATGAAGTACGTAGAGTTGGAAAAGCTTTAGGTATTCCAGAATCTTTGATTCAACGTCACCCTTTCCCCGGACCCGGACTTGGCGTTAGAATTTTGGGCGATATTACCCCTGAAAAAGTGAGAATCCTTCAGGAAGCTGATGCCATCTTTATCGATGGGTTGAAAGAACATGGTTTGTACCAACAAGTTTGGCAAGCAGGCACTATCTTACTTCCGATTCAATCGGTAGGCGTAATGGGTGATGAAAGAACTTATGAAAATGCTGTTGCCCTACGTGCAGTTCTTTCTACAGATGGAATGACCGCAGATTGGGCGAAATTACCTTATGAATTCTTAGCAAAAATTTCCAATGATATTATCAATAAAGTGAAAGGAATTAACAGGGTTGTATATGATATCAGCTCTAAACCCCCTGCAACTATAGAGTGGGAATAAAAAAAAAGTCGGTTTTAACAACCGACTTTTTTTTTATTTATTAATTTCAGAATAAACCAGACCGGAAATCTCAAAGGTCTGTTTATCAGTTCCTAAGATCGGAATCTCCTCCTCTTTAGCCTGTTCTAACATGTCAGGATCCGGTTCAAAACCTTTCACTAAAATGACACAAGCTAACTCTTTTAGGGAGGCAATAGCAATCACGTTTTTGTGCGTTTGTAAGGTCATCCAAACATTTCCCTCTTGAGCAAAGCCCATCACATCACTTAATAAATCGGATACATATCCCCCTTTGATTTCTCTATCTAAATGTTGCGCTCCACAAAAGATTTTTAAATTTAGTTTTTCTATTAATTCTTTAACGTTCATGATGTTATCTGTATAAAATGAGTTTTTAAATGGTTTTGCAAAGATATGAAATAAAGTGAAATTGCAAGATATTTCACTAAAATGAAAATGAGATCCGATTTTGAAGAATGGCATTTTTAATCTCCTCGAAATTTCGGGTCGGCATCTCTAAAAGCGTCGTATTCATCCCGATTTGATGCGGATAATGGGCATCCGAACTTCTGATGAATGGTTTGTTTTTTAAGTATTTATGCTGTTGAATCATAGCCTCTTTAGTGGTGTTTTGAGTGATTTCAACCGCTTCATAGTCTAAGTCAAAAGGGATAAATCCCAACTGTGAAATGACACTCGTTTTCTGTTTGTCAATATGTGCCGGTATAAACATCCCTTGTAATCGATGAACCTCTTGTTCAATTTTTTCAATAGAAACATCTAATCCAGAAGTTAATAATCGAGGTTCTTCGTAGATAATGTTCATATCTTCGTCAATCTGTACCTGATCTCCAAAAAAATCGGGATTATTCGGAATATTGGGGAGATGAACTTCAATAAAAGCCTGAAACTGATCCAATAAATCATGTGTAGGGAAAAAAGCTAAACAATGTGCTTCTTCCTTAGTGGTGATCTCAACACCACACAATACAAAAATATCACGATTCTTCGAGTAATGTTCTGCTAACTTACAGTGTCTTGTCGAATTATGATCCGTAATCCCAATGATGTCAATTCCGTTCCTTAAGGCAATTTCAATGATATGATCAGGAGTCATCTCTAAATCACCACAAGGAGATAATAGTGTATGTGTGTGAAAATCAGCTTTATATTTCAACATGTAAGTCTAGGATTTATTTAGTATTTTTAACCTGCAAAAGTACGTTTCTTTTAGTATTTTTGCAAAAAAATAATTTAATATGACTATACAGGATATTGTAACCCATATCTCAGGGGTGATTGTAGAAGGAGAGAAGCATAGAATTGACCCCGTAGAATGTGCATTTGCTTCCGATTTGATGAGTGATGTACTCACGATTAACACTACTAAACGAATCATGCTGATCACCGGATTGGCTAATACACAAACCATCAGAACGTGTGAAATGTCCGAAATTAAAGTGATTCTGTTCGTTCGCGGTAAAAAAGTGTCAGAAGAAATGAAAGAGTTGGCTGAAGATAACGAGATGGTTTTAATAGAAACACCACTCTCTATGTACAGAACTTCAGGCGTGTTATTTAATTTGGGGTTGTCTCCTGTTTATTAATAGATAATTTATGAATTTTAAGTTTATTGTTGAAGGCGGTGACTTTACCAATGCAGGTACTGCATCCAGCCACATAAAAAAAATGATGAAACAGCTTGGAGTTGACAGTTCAATTATAAAAAGAACTGTTGTTGCACTCTATGAGGCTGAAGTGAATATCGTTGCTCATGCCTATAAAGGGGAAATAGAAGTGGATATTGAAGAGGACAAAATCTATATTAAACTGGAAGACGAAGGTCCTGGAATCCCCGATATTTCACAAGCCATGCAAAAAGGGTTCTCTACAGCCTCCCCTAAAGTTCGTGAAATGGGATTTGGTGCCGGTATGGGTCTCCCCAATATGAAAGCGAACGCTGATATATTAAATGTCAACTCAGTCGTTGATAAAGGAACAATCGTTGAGATTACCAATTTTTTTAAAGCTTAATCTTGTAAAGTATGGAAGAATTTCACCATGCACTCAAATTCAAATATGAACTCTGTATAGGTTGCTCTCACTGTACCGGCGTTTGCCCTACAGCTGCAATCCATGTTCATAACGGAAAACCTATCCTCGATCCCAATCGCTGCATCGACTGTGGAAGATGCTATTTGTCTTGCCCGGTTAATGCCATCTATATTGATCAGGATGACTTTAAAACTATATATAACTATAAGTATCCGGTACTTCTGGTGCCCTCTTTCTTTAGTGCCCAATTTCAAGAGAGAATTAGTAACAAAGCAATACTCTCCGCTTTTTACCATTTAGGATTTAAAAAAGTGTATGAAGTGGAACGCTCTGTTAATCTTTTAAAAGAAAGATATCACGAGCTTTTACAAAATGAAAATACCGATAAACCGGTAATCTCCTCTTTCTGCCCCGCAATTGTTAGACTTATTCAAGTTAAATACCCCTCTTTGGTTGCTAATATTTCCAGAATTAAACCTCCTCTAGATATTACAGCTTTGTTTATTAAGAAAAGTTTAGAAAATGATGGCGTTGATCCTAAAGATATCGGAATTTTTTATGTTACCCCTTGCGCCGCAAAAATTGCGGCGATCAAAAGTCCGGTTGGTGAAGATAAATCTGTTATTGATGGTGTCATCAATATGAACTATATGTATAATAAAGTTCTGAGAACCATCAAACAGGGAGAATATAAACTGGTTGTGGATGAAGATGATTTCCATACCCTCTCTAACGAAAGTATTTTGTTTCCATTAACAACTGGTGAAGTGAGATTGCTCGACTTTGGAAGAAATCTGGCTATCGATGAGGTGCATAATGTTTCAGATTTTCTGGAAAAACTGGAAAATGAAGATATTGATGATATTGATTTCTTAGAATTAAGAGCCTGTGATGAAAGTTGTGCCGGAGGAATTCTCTGTGCCGGAAATCGTTTCTTAATCGCTGAAAGGCAACGGAAAAGGGTGATCAAAAACCCATCTACCCAAAATACCGACTTAATGATAGAATACAAAGAGTATTTAAATCAAAATATGATCGTTGGCCCGGTATTGCCAAGATCTATGGATAAACTGGATGATGATATCTCGGTTGCCATGCGAAAAATGAAGAAAGCATTTGAAATCAATGCCCATCTTCCTCAGGTGGATTGCAGAATCTGCGGGTATCAAACCTGTAAAGAGTTAGCTACAGCCATTGTGAATCAAAATGCTGATCTGAATCAGTGTGTTTTTATTCAAAGAACACTGGAACAAGGGGATAAATTAACCACATCTGAAGCTGTAAAAATCACCAAAAAGGTTTGGGGCGATAAAAAAGTGGATAAAAATACATTGAAAAACCTAAACTTGGAATAGATGAAGGATCTCTCAATGCATATCATGGATATACTCCAAAACTCAACCCGGGCCGGAGCAACACTTATAGAACTAGACGTTTGTGAAAATCCTGAAACCGATCAACTCACCCTAATCTTCAAAGATAATGGATCGGGAATGTCCGAAGAGGTGCTTCAACAGGTATTAAATCCATTTTTCACCACCCGAACTACCCGAAAAGTGGGACTTGGCTTGTCACTTCTCAAACAAAACGCAGAACTAACCGGTGGTTCTTTAGAGATCAGTTCAACCTTAGGGGTTGGGACGATTGTAACGGTTCAATTCGGTTTATCTCATATTGACAGACCACCTTTGGGTGACTTAGCCGGCACAATAGTGTTGACAGCCTCAGCATACCCCAAAATCCGATTTATCGTACATTACAAAAATCCATCCGTGGATTACATTTTTGATACGGACGAAATCAATGAAGCCTTAGATGGAGTTTCTATTCAGGATCCTGAAATTATTCAGTATTTGATTGAGATGTTTAGGGAAAATATCTAGAGAATTAGCAAATTTGTGAATTAGCAAATTAGTAAATTGGTAAATGAATTGAACACTGTGTTCCTCTGTATTTATTTCTTTTAAAATATTAGCCACGAATTGCACGAATATTAGGGCCAAAGGCAAAGGGCGCAAGGCGAGGAGAAGTAAGAAGTAAAAAGTAAGAAGTAAAAAGTCCTTTGTCCTTTGTCTATGGACCTTTTCAAGTGAAGCCATTAACTTTCATATTCTACTAAAAAACGGGTGGAATGTTTTGTAAATCTTTTGTCTAATAGTCTTTATAAATTGGTTTGATTTTGCATTTTTACAGTACCCTACTTTTATAAGAATATGAAATATTGGGGCGCATCGGGAGAGTTTGTGAGACACTTCCATCGCATTAGGGTGGAGCCGGAAAGCGCGCAAAGGAGGAAGCCGATGTGATGCAGGGAGTAAAAGAGCGAGCCTGTGAGCTCCTTTTACGACCATGCAGTCACACGGCTAACTCCTGCGTACTTGAAGGCGTAAACCGACCCTTTGGCAAGCGACGGAGATTGTATTCGATGTGTTGGGAATTGGATTGAGCGCAGACAAAGGGGAATGCCCTTATTTACATCATAAATGTTTTACATATAAATTATCAATGGAATTTTACTATGTTATTCAATTTATATATATTATCTTTGCATAAAAATTATAACATTATGAAAAACAAAATCATACATATAGCAAATACCCGCGGTTTCGCGGATCATGGTTGGTTGAAAACACATCATACTTTTAGTTTCGCTAACTATTACGATAACGAGAGAGTTCATTTTGGAATGCTGCGCGTTCTGAATGATGACTGGATCGAAGGGGGGATGGGATTTGGCACTCATCCTCACGATAACATGGAGATCATTACCATCCCGCTTTCCGGTGCATTGGCACATAGAGATAGTATGGGAAACCACAGCGTTATTCAACATGGTGAAGTGCAAGTGATGAGCGCCGGTACCGGCATCACCCATAGTGAGTTCAATGCTCACGAAACAGAACCGGTCTCTTTGCTTCAAATCTGGGTTTTCCCTAACCAAAAAGAGGTGAAACCCCGTTATGATCAGATGAAACTAGACCTTTCTGCGCGCAAAAATAAGTTTCAACAGATCGTATCCCCAATTGCTGCTGATGATGGCGTATGGATCCACCAAAATGCCTGGTTTCATCTCGCGGATATGGACCAAAACTTAAAACTCGAATATGCTCTTAAAGATAAAATGAATGGCGTTTACGTTTTCGTCATCAAAGGTTCCGTGCAAATAAATGATGAAACTCTAGAAGAACGTGATGGTATGGGAATCTGGAACATCGAAAAACTGGATATCAAAGCGGTTAGAGATGCGGAGATTTTACTGATGGAAGTACCGATGAGATGAGTGAAGAGATAAGAGATAAGAGTGAAGAAGTAAGAAGTAAAAAGTAAGAAGTAAGATGTAAAAAGTAAGAAGTAAAAAGTGAAATATATGAAAAGTTTATTAAAAAAGATATTTTATGTGGGGGATAGTTCCCTAATAATGTCGATAGGTTTATTGGTGTTGAGATTGGTTGTGGGAGGATTTATGATGTCCCACGGATTAGGAAAATTAAAAATGTTAATAGCTGGAGGAGAGATTCAATTTCTGGATCCCATTGGAATTGGGGTAGAATTGTCGTTGTTTTTGGCAGTATTTGCGGAATTTTACGCTTCAATCCTGATTATTCTAGGATTGGGTACCCGTTTGGCAGCATTCCCTCTCCTATTTACCATGTTCGTAGCCGGAGTGATCGTTCATGCAGCAGATCCCTTCAATGTGAAAGAAATGGCGTTACTCTA
>DAONEU010000022.1:0-22415 GCA_035403245.1 Bacteroidales bacterium
AATAATTTAAGGGTTTCATGACGTTTCAACTTTTAAACCTTTAAACAGCGAAGCGTTCAACTTTTCAACCTTTAAACTATTAAACAGCGAAGCGTTCAACTTTTCAACCTTTAAACAACTGATAGCTGATAACTGATAGCTTTTTCATACTTTTGTAGAAAATTTTGAGCGTATGAAACGATATGTTTTACTTGGGGTGCTGATAATGGTTTGTTATTTTGGAAATGGACAAACACAAAGAATTAGTCCGTTGAATCGGGCAATTGAGGAGTATTTAAAGGATAAAAATGCGGTTGTTGGAGTTACTGTGACTGATACCAATGGAAATGTTGTGGGTTGGATCAATGGAAATGCTCATTTTCCAATGCAAAGCGTGTTCAAATTTCACATCGCGATGGTGATGCTCTCAGAGATCGATAAAGGTCATTTTGCGTTGGATCAAAAAGTTGAAATTTCAAAAAAAGAGCTCTTACCTGATACCTGGAGTCCAATTCGAGATCAATATCCAAATGGGACTTCGCTGACTATTGGTGAACTGATTTCTTTTACCGTTTCTCTAAGCGATAACAATGGTTGTGATATTCTTTTGAGATTATTGGGCGGCCCAAAAACGGTGGAAGATTATTTCAAGAGCAAAGGGTATCCGAATATTTCCATAAAAATCAATGAAGCACAAATGCATCAAGGTTGGGAACCTCAATTTCAAAACTGGATCACCCCTTCTGAATCAAATCGAATTTTGTACGATTTTTTCAAAAAAGATCAAAAGTTTCTGAGTGCTTCTAGTAAAGATTTTTTATTGAAAGTGATGATTGAAACGGAAACCGGTATGAATCGATTAAAAGGAAAGCTACCTGAAGGTACCGTTGTAGCACATAAAACCGGCTCTTCCGGGGCCAATTCAAAAGGGGTCACTGCAGCAGCCAATGATATCGGAGTTGTTTATCTTCCCAATGGGAATGCGTATCTTATTTCCGTCTTTGTTTCACAATCAACAGAAAATGAAACGGTTAACGATGAAATTATCGCTCAAATCAGTTTGATTGCCTGGGAATATTTCACAAAAATTACGGAATAACCGTAATATTTCGTTTCAAGCGAAGATCTTTACTGGAGGAGCCGATCAAGATTCTGAAATCACCGGGCTCAACAACCCATTTGTTTTGAGCATTTAATATCTGCAACTCCTTAGGTGTTATAGTAAAAGTCACTTTTTTGGATTCACCCGGTTTCAAGCTGATTTTTTGAAATCCTTTGAGAGAGATCACTGGCTGTGATACTGACGCAATTAGATCTTTGATATACAATTGAACTACCTCTGCCCCTTCAAATTTTCCGGTGTTCTTTAAGATAAATTCCACTTTTACAACCCCTTTGGTAGTAAGTGTATCTTTCGAAATCAATAAATCGGAATACTCGAATGTGGTATAGGACAACCCATAACCAAAAGGGAAAAGAGGCTGTCCGGTTAAATTGTAATAATCGTCTCCTCTACCGGTTGGCATGTGGTTATATGTAAGTGGCAACTGGGATTCATGAATTGGAAATGTGATCGGTAGTTTTCCGGATGGGGAGACTTTTCCTAACAACATATCCGCAACAGCATATCCACCCTCATCGCCCGGATACCAAACCATTACAATCGATTTCACTTTGTCTTTCCAGGCCTCCATGGTGATCGCACTACCTCCCACCAAAAGCACTACAACAGGCTTCCCTGTAGCAGCAACTGCTTGTATCAAAGCTTCATGATCTCCTGGCAATCCTAAAAATGCCCGATCCTGAAACTCACCCTCATGAATACCGGCCACAATCACAGCCACATCCGATTTTTGAGCAGCTTTCACCGCCTCTTTAATCATCGCTTCCCGCTTTTTGAAGTCAATACCATAGTTCCAAACCATTTTGAAACGTGCATTTCCGGCGGTTTCGTAGTATTCTACTTTGATCTGATAGGTTTTTCCTTTTTCAAATCGGAAAGGCACCGTAACCGTTTTATAAGATGTTTTATTGAAGTTTTCTATAATAATTTTATCATCTATTGATAATCTATATCCATCATTCCCTTCAATACCTAACAGATAGACACCTGATTCTGGAGCTACCAATTTCCCTTGCCATCTAATCGAATATTGATCGTAAGGGAGCAAATTGGGATCAGGGGAGAAAAGGGTCCAGGAACCACTAATTTGCGATTCTTTTCTGGTAAGGACAGGTGTTCCGGAGAAAGTAGCGTTGTTAAAATACTCAGCAGAAAGCCCTTCAGGAAAATTGGAAGCTTCAACTACTTGATATTGAGGGGCGGTCAACTCCTCTATTCCTTTGGCAAAGTTGATTTTGATCTCTTGAGGGAATCGTTCCGTGATCCCTTTCAAAATGGAGATTCTCTGAGCTCCGGGGCCACTGTATCCGCCCAAGCGAACGGTATCTGTATCAAACCCGATTAAGGCAACCGACTTCAGATTTTGAAGAGGCAATGTCTGATTTTCATTTTTTAGCAATACAAAAGACTCTTCCGCCATTTGTTCGCACAAATCACGATGAGCTTTACAATTTGTAACTGTATCTATTTCAGGAACTTCAAGAAATGGATGGTCAAAGAGTCCCAATTCGAATTTCATGGTTAACACTCTGGAAACGGCTTCATCCATAGCAACAGGATCAATCATCCCTTTATCGAAAGCCTCTTTAAAAAGGGGGTAATGATCAAAGGAGGTTTGAAAAATCACATCCATTCCACCATTTATCGCTTGAGCTGTAGATTCGGCATAGTCTTTGGCTGTAAAATGGAGTACATTAGCGCCACCCACAGCACCGGCATCCGAAAGGACAAATCCTTTAAAGCCGAACTCTTTTTTTAAGATATCTCTTAATAACCAACTATTTGAGGAGCATGCCGTTCCGTTAAGAGAGTTATAGCAACTCATCACAGAGCGGGTCCCTCCGATTTTAAAACACGCTTCAAATGGAAGAAGGTGTGTTTGTCTTAAGTACCATTCACTCCAATAGATAGGGTAACTATCTCTTCCCCCTTCACCCACGTTGGCAATGAGGTGTTTCGGAGTTGTAATGATCCCTTTTTGTTCAAAAGGATAAACAAAGGCAACTCCCATGGTACTAGTTAAAAAAGGGCACTCCCCATAAGTTTCTTCAACGCGACCCCAACGCACATCGCTGGCGAGATTGATCACCGGGGATAAGATATCGTTTAGCCCTCTCATTTTGCATTCAGCAGCAATGGCATCGGCCACTCGGTACATCAATTCCGGATTCCAGGAGGCGGCCATCCCTATTGATTGAGGGAAAGAGGTGCAACCGTATCGAATCAGTCCATGTAGAGATTCATCGACGATAAAGATGGGGATCCCCAGGCGAGTCTCTTCCACAAAGAATTTCTGCATTTCGTTGATCTCTTTCACCCGATCAATGGAGGTAACTGGATTTCCTGAATTGTAAGATAACATTTGTTCAGCCACCTGACCGGCAGGGCGTTCCACAGAAGTTTCAAAGCCCATGATTCCATTTTTCAATTTCTCTTTCCCGATAGAGAGGTTGCCGGGAACCATGAATAGTTGCCAGAATTTCTCTTCCAGGGTCATTCTACCGAGTAAGTCATTTACTCTTGTGGGAATAGGGAGAGAGCTATTTTTGTAAGGAGCTATTTGAGCAGATGTGTAAGTAAAAAACACAAGACTCATAACAAGCAAAGAAAAAATTTTAAAATAGTTTTTCATAGGTCATTAAGGTGCATCAAATGATCATTTTGATAAAGGGAAAATAGAATTAAAGATTATTGGATTTGAGCATCTGCTTCCTCTAATTCGATTCTTTTTTGTTCCTGGAATTGAGAAATTTTTTCACGAACTTCAGGATAAGCAAGTCCAATAATTTTAGCAGCAGCTAATGCAGCATTTTCAGGAGAAACAACGGTCATTGGTGCTACGCCTGATGGCATTCTGATACTAGAGAACAAGTCGGTACCTGCATATTTGTCGCTATAAGGAGGACAAGCAATAACAGGACAATAGGTTTGAGCATCTGTAAAACCGCTAAGGGCGTTACTCATCCCGGCGATAGTGATGAACACTACCTGTTCTTTTTCGTACTCTTTAATTAAATTGTAGCATTTTAAGGGAACTTTATGGGCCGAAGCAATTCGGGTCACGACGTCAATATCGAAATTGTTTAAAACGGCACTAATTTTGTTGGCCCACTCCAGGTCAGCTTTTGACCCCATGATAATGATTACTTTCTTGGTCATAATATGTAATTTTTTAATGGTTTGCAAAGATACTAAATAATGAGCTAATGTGCTAATGTGCTAATGTGCTAATGTGCTGATGTGATAATGTGATATCTGTTACTTTTTACTTATTACTTTTTACTTTTTATTGGTTTTCAAATTTTTTATTGCAAAAAGTTTTGTTTTGTAAGAAAAAAAAATTAAATTTGCCGCTGAGTTTTTAAATAGAGAAAAATGATGACAAAACGAGTTTTTTTTATATTGATTTTTTGTTTTTTGAATTTTATTTTGTTTGGAGCATCTCTTGAAACAGCAAGAATTCAGAACCTTAACACTGAAAGCAAAAGTAATCTATTTTATTCATTATCTGATACTTGTCAACCTTTTATAGTTCAACTAAATCAGGCATTAACGTCACATCCAATCATAGATACTTTTGACATGCATGTTTGTCTTCATGACACGGTAACATTTGCAGGGGAAGCAATATTTTTGGATACAAACGGAGTTTATAATCAAACCCAAAATAACACAAAATTTATATGGAATTTTGCAGATCAAGTTTCAGATACAAATTCTGTTTTTTCCAGGACATTTTCAGGAAACGGGGTAGAAATGAACCTTTTTGGAATTGATACAATGGGTTGTAAATCAATGAATGAAGTAAAAATTAATGTTAAAATATCAGCATCACCTATAGTTGGAAACACTAGCCCTGTATTAGGATATTCAGGAATTTTCAATGATGTTTCTGTTGGATATGATTCAACTTCGGTCATTATGATTGATACCGTTTATAATAGTTTTAACTTCATATCAAACAATCAATTTTCCGTAACAAACATGTCTTATATTCCAGATGGAAATGGCACTTACTTAAGAGATACTATTTTTATTGATTCGTATACCCAAAATGATACTATTGATTCCATTGACGATATTTTTTCGATCAGAATTAATCTCGAACACAGCTTTTTAGATGATTTATCTTTAGTTCTATATTGTCCAAACGGTAAATCTACCATTTTAAAACAACATTTGAACTACGAAGTGCCTACAGGATCAATTAATTTGGGTTGTTCTGCCGGAGGTAGTAATACCGCTTTAGGTTGCCCTAACGATGCTGAAATTAGTAATGCATGTGGTTTTGAGCCAGGTATGGGATGGGATTATGAATTCAGACCCGGTGCTACGAATTGTTTTGGATCAAATGGTCCGACCATTGGTTTTAGTTTTACCAATTATTGTTTACAAACCTTCAGTGGTTCCGCTTTAAAACCTAGCATTCCAAACAGTTTTACCGGAAGTAGTTTAACTCCTGTCTATTATGGGACTTACGAAACTTTATCAAATTTAGTAGGATGTCCTCTTAATGGCAATTGGATTTTGAAAGTAAATGATCAGTATATGATTGATAATGGATTCCTTTTTGGATGGGGAATACGTTTTTCGGATTATTATTCTTTACCCCCTATTTCTTATTCTTTGAATGTAGATTCAGTATCCTGGTATGGAAATAATATCACCTCAACGGGACCCTTTACTGCAACTATATATGAACCCAATATAGGAGTTTATACTTACGGCACCAAGATTTACGATGAATATGGCTGTGAATATGATACGACTTTTCTGGTTTATTGCTTCTTACAAGTGGAAGAGATCGAACCCAATTTTATGCCCATTCAATTTTTCCCAAATCCCTTTTCTATAGATTTGAAATATATTGTGATCGATCAAAATTGGGGAAACTCAGATGTCAATATTTATAATATTTCCGGACAATTGGTATACAAAACACATATTGGTGATCAACAGAATCAATTTAATTTGTCCACTTTAGCATCAGGAAATTACATTTTAAAAGTAAAAAATGTTTATGGAGAGGAATATAGTGTCAAAATAATTGTTAAAAAATAAGTTCAAATTACCCAATTGACAAATAAAAGGGCGAAGGGCGCAAGGCGAAATGAATTAGCACATTAGCGCACTAGCACATTAGCACATTATTTTGTATCTTTGCAAATAAATGTTAAAATCAAATGAAAAAATTATTTATTCTCTCTTTTTGGGCGATTTTTAGCGTAATCTCTTATGCACAAGTAAATTGCACTCAGTATGTAAATCCAATGATTGGAACCGATTTCACCGGACACACTTACCCTGGTGCCATCTTACCTTTTGGTGGTGTTCAGGTTAGTCCCGATACAAAATTGGATGGTTGGGAAGGTTGTTCCGGATATCACTTTGCTGAATCCACAGTGTATGGTTTTTCTCACTCCCATCTTAGCGGCACCGGATGTTCAGATTATGGTGATGTTTTATTAATGCCTTTTGTTGGTAAAGGTTCTGTGATCAATACAGAGTATTGTTCTCCATTTTCACATAATAATGAGTTTGCCGCACCCGGATATTATCGTGTACTCTTAGATAAAAGTAACGTGAAAGTAGAGTTGACAACTTCTACCAGAGTGGCTATGCACAAATACACTTTCCCTAAAAACAATGAACCTAAGGGGTTTATTATTGATTTAAAACATAGAGATATCGTTATTAACAGTGCTATAAAATATGTCGCTGCAGATAAAGAGATTCTAGGGTTCAGAGATTCAAAAGCATGGAGTAATAATCAAAAGTACAGCTTCTCCATTTTAATGTCTGAACAAATTCAAAAAATTGAATATTATGTTGATGATAAATTAGTTGACTCTCCAGAAGGAATTACAGGCCAAAATTGTAAAGCCATTGTTTATTTTTATCCCGATGTGGTTGAGGTGACTCTTAAAGTTGCTGTTTCCGGAACCGGTTTTATGGAGAATGCACATAAGAATCAAGCTGAAATCAAAGATTTTAATTTTGACCGTGTTCGTTTAGAAGCTGACCAAATCTGGAATAAAGAATTATCCAAATTCTTAGTTGAATCTTCCAACATTGAATCAATGAAGGCATTCTATACAGCTTTATATCATTGCTTTACATCACCATATATTTTTACAGACCTTGATGGTTCTTACATGGGAATGGATGGTAAAGTACGTCAAAGTAAAGATAATCAAATATATACAGTTTTCTCTTTATGGGATACTTATAGAGCATTACATCCTCTATTGAATTTAGTAGATCGTAAAAGAAGTGAAGACTTTGTTTATACCTTCATGAAACATTATGAACAAGGTGGCATGCTTCCGGTTTGGGAACTTTCAGCTTATGAAACATGGTGTATGATCGGGTACCATTCTGTTCCTGTAATTTGGGATGCTTACCAAAAAGGGATTGTGAATTATGATAAAAACAAAATGTTGGAAGCTATGATTCATAGTGCAAAACTCCCAAAATTGGGCAGACCGGAATTTGAAAAATATGGTTTTATCCCGGCAGAACTAGAGCACGAGAATGTTTCTAAAGCTATTGAGTATTGCTTTGATGATTGGTGTATTGCCATGTATGCTAAAGCTATCGGCAATATGAATGTATATAATGAGTTTATTCAAAGAGCTCAGTTTTACAAGAATATTTTAGATCCTCAAGGATTTATGAGGCCCAAATATAATGGTGCATGGTGGGAACCTTTTAATCCTGCTGAAGTAAATAACAATTACACGGAGGCCAATTCCTGGCAATACTCCACTTATGTTCCTCATGATTTCACTAATTACATCAATATAAAAGGTGGGGAAACCGTTACAGCACGCTTTTTGGATTCATTATTTAACACCTCATCAGGTCTGGCCGGAAGGCAACAAGCTGATGTCACCGGTTTAATCGGACAGTATGCTCATGGAAATGAACCTAGTCACCATGCAACTTATCTTTACAGCTATGTAGGTCAACCCTGGAAAACTCAAGAGTTAGTTCGTAAAATTATGAGTGAGTTTTACACCTCAAAACCTGATGGTTTGATAGGAAATGAAGATTGTGGACAGATGTCTGCCTGGATGGTATTCAGCTCAGTAGGCTTTTATCCGGTTTGTCCAGGTGACAATAAATATGTTTTTGGATCACCACTTTTCGATAAAATGACTGTCCGTTTAGAAAACGGCAAACAGATCGTAGTGATTGCTAAGAACCAATCTGCCAAAAACATTTATATTCAATCAGCTCTTTTAAATGGCAAACCCTATTCAAAATCTTATATAACATACGATGATATTAAAAATGGAGCAGTTATAGAATTTACAATGGGATCCACTCCAAATAAAAAATTTGGGGCAGATCTAAAATCAAGACCAATCAATGAAGTTCCTGCTACATTAACGATCTCTCCTATCGTTTTCCCAATGCAACGATCATTTAAAGACAGTGTACAAATTACTTTAAGTGCGTATCAACCTATTGTCAGTGAGCAAAATAAAATCAAATATCCGTCTCAAACAGATAAAATTTACTATACTGTTGATGGAACCCAACCAACAACTTCATCTTTAGCATACACCAACCCGTTTATTCTAAAAAATGACGTAACATTAAAAGTAGTTTCCTGGAATTCAAAAACAGGATATAGTAAAGTTGTTGAAGCCAAGTATTATGTAGTAAAAAGAGACAAATCAATCAAATATATTACGAAATATAATCCACAATACACTGCAGATGGAGATGAAGGATTGATCGATCAAATCAGAGGTACTGAAAATTATCGTTTAGGTGGCTGGCAAAGTTTTTGGGGCAACGATTGTGAAGTGATTGTAGATCTTTTAAAAGTAAAAGAGATACACGAGGTGAGCGCAGGTTTCTTGCAAGATGTAAGATCCTGGATTTGGTTCCCAAAACAATTTATCGTTGAAGTTTCAGTAGATGGAGTAAACTATGAATCTTATGGAACTTATACAAACCCTTACGACGTAAAAGATGAAACTTTAATGGTTAAAGATTTCAAAGTGACTAAAGATGCAACTGTTCGTTACATTAAAATTAAAGCAACTAATTTTGGTATTATTCCCGCCTGGCATCTAGGAGATGGAAATCCTTCTCACATGTTCATAGATGAAATAGTGATCCAATAAATTGTTAATACAACATTTAGGGAAGGGCATTTTTAACAAATTTGCCCTTTTTTTTTATAAAAACTTAGAAAATTAATATTTAAACATTATCTAACAAAGATGTAATCGACATCATTAATTAAAATATCTATTTGATTTTTCGATAATTATAAAAAAAAATAAAAAAATCATTTTTTTTGATTTTAGTAACGAAAAAAGTAGTATTTTTGCAGTCCCTTAACAAGGAAAACGTACTTTGAAAGTAAACTAAAAAAAGCCGGTGTAGCTCAGTTGGCCAGAGCAGCTGATTTGTAATCAGCTGGTCGGCGGTTCGAATCCGTCTACCGGCTCTTTTTTTTTGGGAGAGTTCCAGAGCGGCCAAATGGGGCAGACTGTAAATCTGTTGACGAAGTCTTCGGAGGTTCGAATCCTTCCTCTCCCACTCAAAAAAAAGCGGAAGTAGCTCATTTGGTAGAGCGACAGCCTTCCAAGCTGTAGGTAGCGGGTTCGAGACCCGTCTTCCGCTCTCACCAAGCCACTTTTAGTGGCTTTTTTTGTGCCCTTTTTTCTTCACCTCTTTTTTATTTTTAAAAATATTAACAAATATTAAGATTTTTATTTTTTGTATTGATTTTTGTATTAGTTTTGTTTCATGAATTATAATTAAATAAATTGTATCATGGAGAAACAATATTTTAAAAAAATCACATTTTTAACTATTCTCTTTTTTTCTTGTTTTTTTGGATTTGCTCAGGAAAAAGGAAACATAGATAACCCGGAATACAACAAACATGAATTTTCCATAGCTATCGGCGCTGTACCTATTCCTGCTAGTCCTTATAATCTCGTTTTAGAATTTTTAACTTTAGATAGTTGGTTTGGCTCTGATGATCAATATGTTCCAATGATTGCTTTAGATTTAAGCTATGTTAATAATATTAGAAAAAAATATGGATTAGGTGTATCTTTCAGTTACTCATTGAAAAAGTCATCCTATTGTATAATTGAAGGTAATTCTTTGAATCTATTTTCATTGTTTTTTATAAACAAGTTCACTTATATTAAAAAACCAAACTTCACCATGTATTCAAAAGCCAGCATTGGGATTGATTATTATCTCGAAGAACATAGTTTTTTACCTGACTTACATCTCTGCCTTATTGGATTTAGTTTTGGTCAAAAAGTAGCAATACTTACTGAAATTGGATATGGAACTCAAGGGATTTTTAAATTAGGAGTGCAATTTTAAGACTATTAACATACTGAAATCTAAATCTATATCCCTTAAACTATTTTATTTTAAAAAAGTTGCAAATGTCAATTACATTTCGTAATTTTGCGAAATATAAAAATGATTTTATAGAATCAATATTATGAATATTGAAATTAAAATTTTGGGAGCAAGTTGTGGAAAGTGTAAAAAGCTTGAAAGAATTACCAATGAAGTGATTACAGAAAATAAATTTAATGCTAACGTAGCAAAAATTGTTGACCTTTCCCAAATCATGGCCTATGGATATTTAAATCTTCCGGCGTTTGTAATTAATGAAAAAGTGATTTTTAAGGGAATTGTACCTTCTAAAAATCAAATTAAAGATGTTATTACTAATTTTATAAATTAAAACTTAATCCTTATGAAAAAACTATGTATTTTAATGTTAACAGTAGTTCTATCTACTTTTTGGGTTTCAAATCTAAATGCTCAAGCTCAATCCGCAAATAGTAAAGTAGCAACAGTTTATTATTTTCACTCTACAAATAGATGTGCAACCTGCAATGCTGTAGAAAATGTTACCAAAGCATTTTTAAATGAGCAATTTAAGGATCAGGTTTCAAAAGGGTTAATTCAATTCAAATCAATAAATATTGACGAAGAAGTAAATGAAAAATTGGTAAAAAAATACAAAATCGTATTTTCAACTTTATTAATCATTAATGCTAATGGCACTACAAATGACTTCACAGACACGGCATTTCAATATGCTAAAAATAATCCTGAGAAATACAAAGAATTATTAAAAGTTGAAATCAACAAAGCATTAAAATAAAGATGGAATTTCTTCAAAATTTACTGGACAATACTCAGATTCCGGTTTTATACGCGTTGATTTTGGGGCTAATGACGGCCATAAGTCCTTGTCCTTTGGCTACCAACATAACAGCTATTGCATATATCAGTAAGAATATAGAGAATAAAAGAAAGATTTTTTTTAATGGGTTAATATACACATTAGGGAGAGCAATTACATACTCTTCGATTGGTATAATTCTTTATTTGGGTGCAGATCAGTTTAAACTCACCAAAATCTTGGCTTCAAATGGGGAAAAATGGTTAGGCCCTTTACTCATCATTATTGGTGTTTTAATGTTAGATGTTATAAAAGTTAAATTTCTTTCTTTAGGTAAGTTAACAGACAGATTTCAAAAAAAATCTGATCAAGCGAGTTGGATTTACAGTTTGCTTTTAGGAGTTGTATTTGCCTTAGCTTTTTGCCCGTATAGTGGGGTATTATATTTTGGAATGTTAATTCCAATGACGATCTCCAGCTCTTCAGGATTATATTTACCTATCATATATGCTATAGCTACCGGATTGCCGGTAATTATAATTGCTTATTTACTAGCTTATAGCGTTTCCAGCGTTGGGAATTTCTATAAAAAAATTCAAACTTTTCAAAAATGGTTTAATAAGATTGTTGCCATTATTTTCATTTTGGAAGGACTCTATTATATTTATATTTTTTCATACAAAAACTATTCTAAAAAATATTATGAACTCAAACCGTAAAGCAATACTAATTCCATTACTTCTGATACCGGTTTGGTATCTATTATATCGAAATTTACAACCGATTACAGATTTTCTGATTGATACCGTTTTAAAAATGGAAAAAGGGAGTCATTTAACAGAAAGTATCCGTTTTTTCATTTTTGAAGTTCCAAAAGTGATGATGTTACTTACATTAATCATTTTTGTTGTGGGGATTATCAGAACTTACTTTACGCCTGAACGAACACGGAAAGCTTTAGAAGGAAAATCATTATTTACAGGAAATATTTTAGCTAGTTTACTGGGGATAGTAACACCATTTTGTTCATGCTCAGCAATTCCTCTTTTCTTAGGATTTGTTGAAAGTGGTGTACCCCTAGGTGTAACTTTTTCCTTTTTAATTGCTGCTCCGATGATCAACGAAGTAGCCGTGATTTTGCTTTATGGTTTATTTGGATGGAAGGTGATGGTCATGTATATCCTTACCGGATTATTGATTGCCATTTTTGCAGGGTATATAATTGGTAAACTAAAATTAGAACATTGGGTAGCAGACTGGGTTTATCAAACCAGATTTGGGAAAAACACACAACAGGAAGAAAAATTAGCCTTTAAAGATCGCATCCAATTTGGGTATACCGCTGTGAAAGATATTGTTGGCAAAGTATGGATTTATATCGTTATTGGTGTTGGAATTGGTGCCGGAATGCACGGTTTTGTCCCTGAGAATTTTATGGTTTCCATAATGGATAAATCCCATTGGTATTCTGTTCCTTTATCCGTTTTAGTAGGTGTCCCACTCTATTCAAATGCAGCCGGCATCATCCCAATTGTAAGTGTATTGATCGAAAAAGGGGTACCACTCGGAACTGCTTTAGCATTTATGATGTCAACTATTGGATTATCATTACCTGAGATAATCATTCTAAAGAAAGTGTTAAAATGGCCTTTGATCGCAACTTTTATAGGAATTGTTGCAACAGGAATACTAATTGTAGGGTTTTTCTTCAATTGGGTGTTGTAATTTTTACATAATATTGACTTATACTAAATTACAATAATTATACTTAAAAAAGGCTCAAATTGAAAAATATAAATTTATTTCGTATATTTGCGAAATGATTAAATTTAAAATTAAAAAATAAAAAAAATAAAAAATGGAAAAAGTTATTAAAGTTTTAGGAACAGGTTGTGCAAAATGTAAAACCCTAGAAGCGTCAGTTCGAGAAGTTGTTAGTTCAAACAATTATGCTGTTGAAGTGATTAAAATTGATGACATCATGGAAATAATGAAATTTGGGATCATGACTACTCCGGGATTAGTTTTGGGAGACCATGTGGCTTTTTCAGGAAGAGTTCCTTCAAAAGACGAATTAAAAAAATATATTGAACAATATATCAATGCCTAAAAAGATTCAATTTTCAGATGAGGTAATTCAAACTGCTTTATTTGCTAAAGCGTTGAGTCATCCGGTGAGAGTTTTTATTTTAAAAAAACTCTCTAAAATGGGAACCTGTTGTTACAGTGGAAATTTGGTTGAAGAACTTCCTATAGGGAGATCTTCTCTGTCACAACATTTAAAAGAACTTAAAATGGCAGGTTTAATTCAAGGGGAAACAGAACCTCCCTTTATTAAGTATTGCCTTAATAGAGAAAACTGGGATATCGCTAAGAAATTGTTCCGTCATTTAATTGAAGATTAACCAAAATAAACAAATATTTTTATGAAATTAAAAGTAATCATCTCCCTTTTTGCAGTATTATTGATGACATCCTGTAATCATTCAACACAAAAAGAAGCGACCAATTTGAATACCGCTTCGGAGAAACAAACAAATGAAAAACTTCATGTTTATTACTTCTATGGGTCACATAGATGTCCAACCTGTAATGCAGTTGAAGAAAATGTAAAGAAATTGATCACCGAAAAATTTGCCACTCAAATCAAGGATGGATCGTTGGCTGTTTCTTATCTGAATTGGGAAGAGTCAGTGAATGAAGCCTTAGTTGAAAAATATCAGATCTATTCCTCTTCACTTATTCTTGTCAAATATCTTGATGGGAAAGAGGAAGCAAAGGATTTAACTGAATTTGCTTTTGCTTACGCAAGAAAAGAGCCTGATTTTTTCAGAAATTCTATGCAAGATTCAATACTAAAAATGCTATAATATGGAACTCTTACAAAACTTCTTAGATAACTCAAACTTTCCTATACTTTCGGCATTTATAATCGGGTTAATGGCAGCCATTAGTCCATGTCCTATGGCAACAAACATTACTGCCATTGCATATATTGGTAAAAACCTTGAAAACAAAAAGAGTGTTTTTATTAACGGATTAATTTATACATTTGGCAGAATCATAACTTACGTTGTTTTAGCTGCTATTTTATATTTTGGTGCCAGTAAATTTCACATTGCGTCCTTTTTTAATACTTATGGTGAAAAAATATTGGGGCCTTTAATGATTTTGATCGGTTTTTTCATGTTGGATTTTATCAAAATAAAATTACCCGGATTAGGAAAATGGACTGATAAGCTACAACAGGATGGAAAACAAGCCAGTGGTTGGTTTTCACTGATCATGGGGATTGTTTTTGCTTTGGCTTTTTGTCCCTATTGTGCTATGTTATTCTTTGGGATGTTGATGCCGATAACCATTTCTTCAGAAGCCGGTATGGTATTACCATTCGTTTTTGCATTAGCAACCGGATTACCAGTCATAATATTCGCATTCTTAATTGCATTTACCCTTTCCAGTGTTGGAAAATTCTACAACAAAATTAAAGTTTTTGAGATCTGGTTTAGACGGATTGTTGCGATCCTTTTTATATTAGTTGGGATCTATTTTATCATTGAACAATTTATTCATCATCATTGATTATGAAAATCCTCATTTTATGTACCGGCAACAGTTGCCGTAGTCAAATGGCACATGGTTTTATGAAAACCATTGATTCCCGATTAACGATAAGATCTGCCGGTACAAGACCGGAAAAACAAGTGAATCCATTCGCTATTCAGGTGATGAATGAATTGGGAATTGACTTAAGCGATCATACTCCCCACTTAGTTGACGAGTATATTTCTGAACCCTGGGATTATGTAATTACTGTTTGTGACAATGCAAAAGAAGTGTGCCCTTTATTTACAGGAAGTGTTCAACATCGTTTACATATTGGGTTTGAAGACCCTGCAGATGCTACTGGCACAGATGAAGAAAAATTAATAGTGTATCGCAAAATCAGAGATCAGATTCAATTTGCTTTCATTGAAGAATTTTATAAATCATTAAAATTGAATTAATTATGCCATCCAACCCAAGACTCAGTTTTTTAGACAGATACCTAACATTATGGATATTTTTAGCCATGTTTCTAGGAATTATGTCAGGTTATTTATTCCCTCAAATTGCTGATTTTTGGGATAGTCTCAAGGCATCCCCGAATAGTACTACAAACATTCCTTTAGCTATTGGTCTTATTTTAATGATGTATCCACCTTTAGCAAAAGTCAAATACGAAGAATTAGGCGATGTGTTCAAAAATGTGAAGGTTCTCACTTTATCATTGATTCAAAACTGGATAATTGGTCCCATTTTGATGTTTGCTCTTGCCATTTTGTTTTTTAAACTATTTCCAGGTGAGAACAACGCCAATTTGCCTTACATGTATGGTATCATCATGATCGGATTGGCACGTTGTATTGCCATGGTGATTGTATGGAATGATTTAGCTAAAGGGGACACTCAATATGCAGCAGGTTTAGTAGCCTTTAACTCCATTTTTCAAGTCCTATTTTTCTCAGTTTATGCTTATCTTTTCATTGCGATCATGCCCGGCTGGTTTGGCATACCAACCAATACAATTGTTGAGAATATAACGATGGGACAAATTGCAGAAAGCGTTTTCATTTATCTTGGAATCCCTTTCATTGCCGGTTTTTTAACTCGATTTATACTGATTAAAATCAAAGACAAAACGTGGTACCATACCAAGTTTATCCCTAAAATTAGTCCAATTACATTAATTGCACTATTATTCACAATTTTTGTAATGTTCTCATTAAAAGGAGAATATATCATAAAAATACCAATGGATGTGATCATGATAGCTATTCCTTTATTGATCTATTTCATAGTGATGTTTGTGCTTTCTTTTTTCATGAGTAAAAAGGTTGGAGCCAACTACAAACAATCTGTGACATTATCTTTTACAGCAGCAAGCAACAATTTTGAACTAGCTATAGCCGTAGCAGTTGCCATTTTTGGAATCCATTCCGGTGAGGCACTGGCTGCCGTGGTTGGTCCTTTAGTGGAAGTTCCTGTAATGATTGCACTCGTGAAATTGGCTTTTGTTTTCAAGAAAAAATATTTCAAAGAACAACAAATCAATTCGTTCGAATAAAATAAATCGTTGATTATTGTTTTTTATTATATTTGTGGATTCAAATAATAGTTGAATCATAAAAATGAATTAATACCTACCTATATGAAAACAATGCGACTTTTTATAGTTTTTCTTTTTCTTTGCAGTCTCACTTTGTCCGGATTTGCAGAAAAAACCTCATCTTTAGAAAATGCTGATTCAAAGGACTCTACTTTTACCCCATCAGGGAAACCAACCATCCAACTTTTCGGGAATATCAATTATAATCTTACTCAAGATGCAACGAAAAAACTAGGGTTTAATATAACACGGGCTTATTTAGGTTATGAGTATCAATTTTCTAAACAATTTTTAGGGAAAGTAGTGATAGATGCAGGTCGTCCAACATCAGTTGGAACGATTATGGTATGGGATTCTCTAGGGAATCAGATGTTTGTCTATGATTCTTCAAAAGAGGGCTCTTTTTACACCATGTTTTTAAAGTTTGCCTATTTAGAATGGGCACCTACATCCAAATTTAAAATTTTAGCGGGTTCAATTCCCTTGAATCACTTTATTACCCAAGAAAAATTCTGGAAATATCGTTACGTAGCAGAGATGTTTCAGGATCGTTATTTGAAAACATCCAGTGCAGATCTTGGGATGATTGCTTACTATAAACCCTCCTCTATGTTAGGTTTTGACTTCGCCATCACCAATGGCGAAGGGTTTCGTTTTGATCAGGATAAATTTGGTGATTTTAAAATTGGAGCCGGAGTTGATTTGACTTTGTTTAAAAACTGGAAAAACAGATTTTATTATGATTTTCAAAAAGGGCAAAATCCTGCTCAACCGGAGTTACAACAAACCATCTCCTTTTTCACAGGTTATCAATGGAAAGAGAAATTACGTATTGGAGCTGATCTTACTTGGAGAATCAATCAAAATGAATTCATAACTCAAAATACTTATGGATATTCTCTTTTTGGTATTTATGACTGGAATCCTAAATGGGGCGCTATGGTACGATTTGATCAGATTTTCTCCAATAGAGATCTATTGACTTCCCCGGGTTGGATCTATCAGGTTGATGGAGTTGGAGTGATCGGTGGACTTCAGTTCACCCCGATTCCCCGTATTAAGTTTTCATTGAATTATCAAGGATTTTTCGCCTATAATTCCGTGTCATTGTTTCAACATAACATGTATTTACATGTTGAATTTTTATGGTAAAATATTAATCATTTTATGAAAAAAACTCGAATCATCTTTCTGCTTATATTGGTTTTTGGACTCTTTTCCATCTCCATTATTCATGCTTCTATTTACACATCAGCTAAACACCATGCAATAGTTAAACCGGAAAACGATTCCATTGTTGTTCAAATTGGTTTTGTAGGGGATATCATGGCACATATGGCTCAATTGAATGCTCAAAAATTGGAGGATGGAACCTATGATTTTAATAACAATTATGTATGGATGACCTCCTATTTTCAGAAGAATGATCTGATGATAGGAAATATTGAAACTACCTTTGCAGGCGAAAAGCAAGGATATAGTACTTATCCCATTTTCAATACACCGGATGCTTTGGTTGATGCTTTAAAAAATTCAGGTTTTGATATTCTATCTACTGCAAATAATCACATGTATGATCAAGGTAGTTTAGGCTTATTCCGAACTATTCAAGTTCTTAAGTCTAAAAACATTTTATATACCGGATCCAGAGAAAAGGTGGAGGATTCCAGGTATGTGATTCAAACTGTAAAAGGGATAAAGATTGGCATTTTAGCTTATACTTATGAAACTACCGGGAACGATTCCATTGGAGTTACTATCAATGGATTAAGAATAAAAAAAGAGGATGTGCCATTTATCAATTCATTCAATCCCTCCAATATCGAAGAGACTGTTTTGGAGTGGAAAGCTGAGATCAAAAAAATAAAACAGAAGGGTGCACAAATAGTAGTCATGATTTTACATTGGGGTAACGAATATCAAACTTCACCTTGTCATTATCAACTGGCATTGGCAGATAGCTTAAATAAAATGGGTGTAGATATCATCTTTGGCAGCCACCCACATGTGGTGCAACCTATTGATTTTATAGTAGATAATACAAATAACCATGTTACTTATGTCAGCTATTCTTCTGGAAATTTTATCAGTAATCAAAGATATGAGACTTTGGAGAATTATAATACAGAAGATGGTTTGTATACAGAAATTCAGCTACTGAAAACACCCAATTCTCCCGTTCAAATATTTAAAATAAATCCGGTTCCTCTTTGGGTAAATCGTTATTCATCGGGTGAAAAATTCAAATATGAAGTGATCCCTTTGCCTCAGATTATGAAAAATCAAACAGTGGATTCCACTTTTACTCCGCAGCAAATTTCTAGAATGGGTCAATCCTATTTAAGAACAAATAGCACTATTACTAAGAATTATAATTCAATTTTTGATCTCTATATTAAAAATTAATTAAGATTATTCATTCTGAATTATTTAGATTGTCAATACCGGATATGATTTTTTCAATATTTGATTTTGAATTCATTATTTGAGTATATTTGCTGTATCAAAAAACCAAATATTATGAAAGCAAACTCTTATATTATTATGATTATTTTAACATCATTCTTTTTCGGTGCATGTGCACAAAAAACAGACGTTCAAACAGTTCCATCTGTTGATTTGAACAAATATGCTGGTAAATGGCATGAAATTGCAACTATTCCGCAATCTTTTCAAAAAGACTGTTATTTCTCAACTGCTGAGTATACTTTAAGCGATAAAGGGTATGTTATTGTTGAAAACCGATGCATTAAAGGGGGAAAAGATGGTGAAAAAAAGTATATCAAAGGAAAGGCGTTTGTGGTTAAAAATTCCGGAAATGCAAAATTAAAAGTTCAATTTTTCTGGCCTTTTAAAGGAGATTACTGGATTATTGACTTAGCACCCGATTATAGTTATGCCGTTGTTGGAGATCCCTCCAAAAAGTATCTTTGGATTTTAAGTCGCACTCCAGAAATGGATGAAGCAACCTATCAGGAGATTCTCAAAAAATTGGTAACTATTGGCTACGATGTTTCCAAGTTATTAAAAACCAATCAGTTTCCTAAATAGTATGCGTATATGGTCAATTCATCCCAAATATCTGGACACCAAAGGGTTAACCGCTGTTTGGCGTGAAACTTTATTGGCCAAACATGTACTGGAAGGTAAAACAAGAGGGTATCAACATCATCCTCAATTAATACGTTTTAAAGAACAAACGGACCCATTAAAGGCTATCCATTTTTATTTAAAAATCATTTTTGAAGAAGCGGTTCAAAGAGGATATCATTATGATCCTTCTAAATTTGATACAGTCGAATCTGTTGATCAAATACCGGTAACAGCCGGACAAATCGAATATGAAAGGGTTCATTTATTAAATAAATTACAAAAAAGGGATCTGGGAAAATATCAATTTCTGGTAGAAATATCTGATTTTGTGCCACATCCACTTTTTCATGTTGTTGAAGGAGCTGTTGAACCATGGGAAATCATCCCTGCCAAATAAACTTTTTACATTTTTTTGCTTCTAAGTAAAAGACCTCGTTCATTTTATTAATCAAAAAATACCTGTATGATAATACATCTATCCAGTAAATTAAGAAAACTTTTCCTCATTTTTCTTTTGAGTTTCTTCATTCTACCTCTCTTTAGTCAAAAATATTCCATTAGTGGATATGTTGAGGATCAGGGTTCCGGAGAAAGGTTGATTGGGGCTGTGATTTATGATACTATAAACAAACAAGGAATTGTAACCAATTCCTACGGTTATTTTTCACTCACTCTTTTTAAATCAAATGTAAGTCTAAGAGTCTCTTATGTAGGATTTGAGAATAATATTATAAAATTCTATTTACAATCTGACACCATGCTTCAGGTTGGATTAAAAGCTTCAACGTTACTAAATGAATTTGTTGTCACAGGCAAGAGGGATTCTGAAGTGAAACAATCTCAAATGAGTGAAATTGACATTCCGATTCAAACCATAAAAAATTTGCCGGTTTTCATGGGTGAAAGGGATCTTTTCAAGGCGATTCAATTGTTTCCCGGTGTACATTCGGGAGGTGAAGGAACAACAGGGTTATACGTTCGTGGTGGTGGACCGGATCAAAATCTGATATTGTTAGATGGAGTTCCCGTGTACAATGCGGATCATCTTTTTGGTTTTTTCTCCATTTTCAATCCCGAAGCCATTCAACACGTTTCTTTAGTAAAAGGGGGATTTCCGGCACGTTACGGGGGACGTTTATCTTCAGTTATTGATATTCGGATGAAAGAGGGAAACAATAAAACTTATCATGGTGAAGTATCTCTCGGTTTAATCGCCTCCAAATTTACTTTGGAAGGAC
This sequence comes from Bacteroidales bacterium, assembly GCA_035403245.1. Classification (GTDB taxonomy): domain Bacteria; phylum Bacteroidota; class Bacteroidia; order Bacteroidales; family WCHB1-69; genus UBA5429. The sequence continues at coordinate 20,772 of DAONEU010000022.1, forward strand.
CCATCATTAAAAATAAAGCCAGTTTCATTATTTCTGCCAGGAGAACTTATATTGATATTTTAGCTCAACCTGTTATAAGATTATTAAATTCTCAAATGGGTTCTGACGGCGGATTAACAGCAGGTTATTATTTTTACGATATGAATGCCAAATTCAACTATATCATTTCGCCTAAAGACAGAATCTATTTAAGTGTTTATGGAGGACAAGACCGTGCTTATGTGAAATCGGAAGATGAATATAGTTTGGACAACTACACCAATGTATTCAAGGAGAATATGGGTTTAGATTGGGGAAATATTATCGCTGCTTTACGTTACAATCATATTTTCAACAAACAATGGTTTTCCAATGTAACTTTCACTTACAGTCGGTTCCAGTTTGATATTGGAATTGAAACAGAGAATTCAGAAACACAAAACGGAATAACATTTGACTCTTACGATAAGCTTCATTATTTATCCGGGATTCAGGATTGGAGTTTTAAAGCAGACTTTGAATATCATCCTTCTCCTAAACATAAGATTTTATTAGGAGGTTCGGACATCTATCATACATTTACTCCAGGGAAGACTACCTATCAAGCCAAGAACCCTTACATTCCTGATCCGATAGACATGACTCTTGGTAATAATCTTGTTTACACTCATGAAATTTCGCTTTATGTTGAAGATGAATTTACTTTAAATTCGAAAATTAAGCTCGACGGTGGACTCCATTTTAGCATGTTTCCGGTAAAGGGAAAATTCTATTCATCCTTACAGCCCAGAATAAACGGGCGCTATCTGTTTGCCGAAAAATGGTCTGTCAAAGCAGCTATATCTAAAATGACACAATACATTGTTTTGTTAACCAATAGTGGGATTGGATTGCCTACCGATTTATGGTTACCTGTGACAAAAAACATCAAACCTCAGGACTCCTGGCAGTTCGCAGTAGGGATTTTTCATGATTTGAAATATGACATTGAAGTGGGAATTGAAGGGTATTATAAAACGATGACTAATCTCATAGAATACAAAGAGGGAGCCAGTTTTATGAGTGCCAGCGTTTCTGAATCCTGGGAGAGTCAGGTTGAAATCGGAAATGGAAATGCTTACGGAATGGAGGTATTGATTCGCAAAACCGAAGGAAAGCTATCCGGTTGGATCGGGTATACTTTATCATGGACCAATAGAACCTTTGAAAATCTTAATTTTGGAAAAACATTCCCTTACAAATATGACAGAAGACATGATATCGGGATTGCAGCAAACTACCAATTCAATGATAGAATTGACATGGGATTGGTCTGGGTTTACGGTTCCGGAAATGCTTTAAACCTCCCCATCGAGCGCTATACCGGCTTTTCTGAATACTCTTCCTACTTTTTCCCTGAATTTCAAGCTATTGAATATTATAAAGACAGAAATGGATTCCGAATGCCATCCTATCATAGATTGGACTTGGGTATCAATTTTCATAAAAAGTTAAAATATGGGGAGAGAACATGGAGTATCAACATCTATAATGTTTACAACCGACAAAATCCTTTTATGGTCAATTTTGATGTTTCGTATGACAATAACGGACAACAGGTTACACGTTTGAAACAGATCAGTTTATTCCCAATTATCCCTTCAGCATCATTCACTTATAAGTTTT
>DAONEU010000023.1:0-1138 GCA_035403245.1 Bacteroidales bacterium
TATCCAAAAATATTGAAAAATGGTTTGAAAAAGGGAAACCACTTCATCCATTATATCCCCTATATGATGCCATTGATACATTCCTGTTAACACCTAAAACGACTACGAAATTAGGAACCCATGTGAAAGATGCCGTTGATATGAAAAGAACCATGTTTATGGTGATCATCGCTTTAATCCCTGCTACACTATTTGGAATGTGGAATGTGGGCTTTCAACATTATCAATCACAAGGGATTACACAATCATTCATCTCCAATTTCTGGTTTGGTCTCTTAAAAGTATTACCCATCATTATTGTAACCTATATTTCAGGGTTAACGGTTGAGATTATCTTTGCCAAAATTAGAAAACATGAAGTAGCAGAAGGCTTTTTTGTAACCGGATTATTGATTCCACTTGTATTACCCCCAGATATTCCATTATGGATTGTTGTGATTGCAACGGCCTTTTCTGTATTATTCAGCAAAGAGGTTTTTGGTGGTAATGGTTATAACTTCTTAAACCCTGCCTTGGTAGCACGTGCTTTCATCTTTTTCTCCTATCCAAAAGTGATCACCGGAGATTTTGTTTGGATTGTGGATAAACCTGATGTTTATTCCGGTGCAACTCCACTTGCCAATTATGCCCTTGAGAATATGAGTGCACTTCCTAGTACTTTAGATATGTTTATCGGTACGATACCGGGTTCAATTGGAGAGACATCCAAAATTGCCATATTACTAGGTGCAATTTTACTGATATTTACAGGAGTAGGAAGTTTGCGGATCATGTTGTCTGTAGTCGCCGGAGGTTTAGGGATGGGGCTTTTGTTTAATCTAATTGGAGGGTCACCTATTATGGACTATCCTGCCTGGCAACACCTATTAATGGGAGGATTTTTATTTGGTACCGTATTTATGGCCACTGATCCTGTGAGCGCTGCTCATACTAAATCAGGAAAAATAGTTTATGGAATTTTTATCGGGATGATGGCGATGTTGATCAGAGTAGTTAATAAAGGGTATCCGGAAGGGATGATGCTGGCGATATTATTAGGAAATATTTTCGCACCACTAATCGATTACTGTGTAGTACAACTTCATATCAGTAAACGAAAAAAAGTAATATTAAGAACCAATAACGCTCAAAACTGATT
>DAONEU010000023.1:1238-21158 GCA_035403245.1 Bacteroidales bacterium
GCTGTTTTTGATCACAAAAGTGAAACTCCGGGATTAGGTGCTGAAATCAATACACCTAAGTTTATGGCACAGTTTGAGGGTAAACTACTTTTTGATGAACAAGGAAACTTTGTCAGTATCAAGGTTGTAAAAGGGGGTGTTGCCAATAGCAATATCAAACCACCTTATGGTGTAGATGCTGTATCAGGAGGGACGATTACGAGTCAGGGGCTCGAAAAAATGTTGGAAAAAAGCATCCAGCCTTATGTCCCATTTTTAAAAGAACTACAAAATAAAACCGTAACAAAATAAATTGATTATTATGAGTATTAAGAAATATTTTGGACCTTTAAGTAAAGATAATCCGGTTTTAGTGCAAATACTAGGGGTTTGCTCCTCTTTAGCTGTTACAGCCCAACTTAAACCTGCTTTTGTAATGGCTCTTTCAGTAACCATTGTGACTGCCTTTTCCAATTTAACCATATCTGCTATGCGAAATCTTATTCCTCCCCGAATAAGAATTATTGTTCAGCTAGTCGTTATTGCAACTTTAGTTATTTTAGTGGATCAGGTGCTTCAAGCCTTTTTTTATGATGTGAGTAAGATGTTATCTGTTTTTGTCGGTTTGATTATTACAAACTGTATCATAATGGGACGAGTAGAAGCTTATGCTTTGTCTAATCCTCCCGGACCCTCATTTTTAGATGGATTATTTAATGGTCTGGGATATGGTCTGGTTTTAGTAACCTTAGGCACCGTAAGAGAAATCTTAGGATCAGGTACTTTATGGAAAATGCAAATTATTCCTGCTTCAGTATATGAACATGGCTATTTGAATAATGGACTTATGGTATTACCACCAGCTGCTTTGATATTGGTTGGGGTGATGATTTGGATACAGAGGGCGAAAATGAATTAGCAAATTAGCAAATTAGTAAATTAGCAAATTGTTTTTGCAAATTAATAAATTAACATACTAATTATTGCTTTTAAGATCTCGTTTGGATGTGGCAATAATGGAGTTAATAATTGCTTTTAACTCTTTTATCTTCGAAAAAATTATTGGATCAATTTTTAATTTTTTTGAATCATTTATCAGAGACAACCAATATTCAGTTTCTTCAGCCTCTTTAGCAGCTAATTTAAACTTATGAATGAAATCTGATTTGCTTTCCGCATTTTGAGCCTCTCTGATATTAGCACCAATTGATGTTCCGCTCCTTAACACTTGATTGGCGATACAAAAGTATTTCTGATTTTCTAAATGATCATTTATCTTTATAATCTCTAATGAAAATTGATAACTTAAGTCTAGAATTACATTCTTTTTCTGATACATTGTAGTTTTATTAGTTTTTAAAAGTCTGAATATCAGCAGCAAAATTACAAAAAATAATTCATTGGATAAAAAACAAAATTGTTTTTTTAAATCTCTTTTTAAACATTATAAATTTAACACTTGCTAATTTTCAAATTTACTAATTTGCTAATTTTTTTGTATCTTTGCATGTTAAAAAAAATTAAAAAATATTAAATAAATAAAAAATGAGTGAAATAATTGGAATTTTCGGTCGTCAAATTTTGGATTCCAGAGGAAATCCAACAGTTGAAGTTGATGTATACACTGCTGCCGGTGTTATGGGACGTGCTGCAGTTCCATCGGGAGCATCTACCGGTGTTCACGAAGCATGCGAATTAAGAGATGGTGATAAATCACAATACCTTGGAAAAGGTGTTTTGAAAGCTGTTCAAAATGTAAATAAAGTATTAGCAGAAGAGTTAAAAGGGATGTTTGTCAACAACCAAAATGAAATCGATGCTAAAATGATTGAAATAGATGGTACTCCTAATAAAGCAAATATGGGAGCTAATGCCATTTTGGGCGTTTCTTTAGCTGTTGCTAAAGCAGCTGCTCAAGAATCAAACCAAGAATTATACAGATATATCGGTGGCGTTAACGCTAACACATTGCCAATCCCTATGATGAATATCATCAACGGAGGTTCTCATGCAGATAATTGTATTGATTTTCAAGAATTTATGATTATGCCTATTGGCGCTGAATCTTTTGCTCATGCATTGAGAATGGGTGCTGAAACTTTCCATAATCTTAAAGCTGTTTTGAAATCAAAAGGTTACGCTACTAACGTAGGTGATGAAGGTGGTTTTGCCCCTAATTTAAAATCTAATGAAGAAGGTATTGAAGTGATCCTTCAGGCAATCGAAAAAGCCGGATATAAACCCGGTATCGATATCTGTATCGCTTTAGATCCAGCTTCTTCAGAGTACTATTTACCTGAAGAAAAAGTATATCACTTACATAAATCTACCGGTGATAAACTTACTCCTGCTCAAATGGTTGATTATTGGGCAAATTGGGTGAATAAATATCCTATCGTTTCTATTGAAGATGGTATGGCTGAAGATGATTGGGATGGTTGGAAATTAATGACTGATCAATTAGGCCAAAAAATTCAATTGGTTGGAGATGACCTATTTGTAACCAATGTTGAACGTTTAACTCAAGGTATTGAAGCGGGAGTTGCAAATTCAATATTGATAAAAGTTAATCAAATTGGATCTTTAACAGAAACTATCAATGCTGTTAATATGGCTCATAAGAACGGGTATACCGCAGTTATGTCTCATAGATCAGGTGAAACTGAAGATACCACTATTGCAGATTTGGCCGTAGCTCTAAATACAGGTCAAATTAAAACAGGATCTGCCAGTCGTACTGACCGGATTGCAAAATATAACCAATTACTTAGAATTGAGGAAATGTTAGGCTCTTCAGCTTACTTTCCAGGGAAAAACTTCCCATTTATGAGATAATTAATTTAATCCTTCTTATACAAAAAGAGTTCCCAAACGGAGCTCTTTTTGTTTTTTTAGGGTCTTATAATCAAGAAAGTTAACGTATATTTGCACTTCTAAATATATAGATATGAAAAATAATAAATATGCATTTTTTACTTTTATATTTTTATTTCTAAGTGCCTTTCAATTAGGGTTTTCCCAAAATGCACCTGGAGGAAATGTAACCAATGCCAATTCTTTTATCACTGCATTAGGTGGAAAAGCTTATTCTACATATCAAGCAGGAGTTTATACCATTTATGTCACAGAGAATATTCAGCTAGCAGCCCCAATTAACATTATAAACGGTTTTTTTAAACTAACACCGGCTGATACTTCTTGTAAAATCGAACCTGCAACTACTATGCCTAGGCTTATAAGCATTCAAACCGGGGCGAACCTGACCCTTCAAGGGAAAGCAGGTACTGAATTTAATTCATATTTAAAATTGGAAGGAAAAGTAAGCGAAACGGCTAAATGTCAAAACAATATTTTGTACAATTTAGGAACTTTGATTATGACTTCATACGCCGTAGTAGAAAATCATGATGGACTACAAGCCGCTATTTATAATCAAGGTACAATCGGCCTCTATGGTGGAATTATTCAAAATAATATTTCTGCCGGTAATGGGGGTGCTTTATTGCATCAAGGCGGTTATGCAACTATCGATAGTGTTCAGTTTGTTAATAATGTTTCACCTCTTGGTAGTGCCATATATCAAAATGCAAATTCATTTATATTATTAAATCAATCAAATTTTTCCGATAACTCCATATTTCTATCAAATGATGCTTATTTGTCTGTAAATGAACAGTTTCAAACCTCTCAGCCTATCAATATTCAAAAGTTGAATTTTAATCCTTGTACTCCAATCGTTTCTTTTCTATCAACTCCTGAAAACACACTTATTCAAAATGTTGTAAACTCTTTTTCTATTCAGAATTTACCTGAAGATTATCTGGTGGAGCTTTCAAATGATAGCCTTTATCTCGTACTAAATGGAATTGCACTAACTCAACATTTCAGAACATGTGCTCAATATTACTTATCATATACCGATTCAACTTATACCTCCTCAACTCAATTTACACATAGAATTGAAACCGGTTCTACCTGTGATAGTTTGATCAAAGTTGAAATAGAAATCCGACCATTTTCAGATACAATTACGTTAACATTATGTTCTTACGAGTTTCCCTATTCGGTAGAAAACGGAACGATTGATACTGCCGGAACCTATACTTATCATTATCAAGCAATTGATGGATGTGATAGCGCTATAACATATCAAATTACATCAATACCAACAGTAATTGATACTCAATTTGTGTCAATTTGTGATGATGAATTACCATACATCTTTAGAGATAGTTTGTTAAATGCAACAGGTGAATATATATTTAGCTCAACCTGTAATAGCTTTACTCATTTGTTTTTACAAATAAATAACACATACAATGATACGGTAAAAGTATCCATTTGTGAAAGTGCTTTACCCTATCTGTTTACAAATGGTCTAAACTATACTACAACCGGAATTTATACCAATTCTTATGTAACACAGAATGGATGTGACAGTATTGTAACACTTGATTTGACGATTTATCCATCCTTTCAGGCTGCTATTAACGGTGATTCAGTTATCTGTGCCAATGAAACAACCTCTTTCACTGCAAGTGGTAGTTCACACTTTTTGTGGAATAATGGTGATACAACATCGACCATTTATCCTCAAGTTGCCGGAGTGTATTCTGTTACAGTTACGGACTTAATAAATTGTTATACTTCAGTAGATTCTATTACTTTAACAATCAATTCAATTCCATCCTTAGAAATAACAGGAAATGATCCTTTTTGCCAGTTTGATTCGATTACAATAATCCCTTTAAATGCGGACCTTTATATATGGAATAACGTAGATACAAGTGCTCAATTTATCTGTAGATCAAATCAGGAGATTTATTTGAAAGCATTAAATAACAATGGGTGTTTTGTAACAGATACTATTATGCCTCAAATGAATCCAGCTCCTTTTGTTTCATTTACTGGTGATTTTGAAATTTGTGAAGGGGATACAACAACTTTAGAAGTAACTCAAGGCTTTCAATATTTGTGGTCCACAAGTGACACTACAAATATAATAGAGGTTTCACCAATTATTACTACAACTTATTATGTTACTGTAACATCAGATTTAAGTTGTACGTATGTTGATAGTATTGAGATTCTTGTTCATGCTAAGCCTGAAATTCAAATAGTGGGTGACACCATTCAATGTTTTGGAGATCCTATGGTTCTCACTGCAACCGGAGGAGATAATTATTTATGGAATACCGGATCTACTAATGATTCCATTGAGGTTTTTGAAACGACTTCATTATCAGTCACAGTTTCAAATAGTTGGGGGTGTTTATCAACCTATTCCTTTACTGCGAGAATAGACTCTTTACCTACTGCAAATATTACCGGTGATTTAGAAATTTGTCAAGGTGAAACAACACAACTTCAAGTAATATCTGATGCTCCTTTTTTATGGTCAACGACTGACACGACCCAAACAATATTTGTAAATCCGTCTACAACAACTCAATATAGCGTAACGGCAACAAATAGTTTTGGCTGTCAAACAATAGATACAGTGGGGGTAATTGTTCATGCAAATCCTAATGCTATTATTATTGGAAATGATCAATTTTGTAGTAATACAATGGCAGAACTTCGAGTAGATGGGAATGATAGTTATGTATGGAATACAGGAGCTACGACCTCTACTATATTAACCAACACACCGGGGACTTATTCCGTAACGGCAACCAATCAATTCGGGTGTTCAACAATGGTCTCCAAGATTATTTCATCTTTAGTAGCTCCTGTTACAAATATCACAGGAGATTCTTTAAAATGTACAGGTCAAAGCACAATATTTACAGCTAGTGGTGCCAATTCCTATATTTGGAATACAGGGGCTACCGACAATTTTATTACTGTTCAAAACGCTGGATTATATACTGTTACAGGAACTTCTGACAATGGGTGTAGTGCAACCAAATCGATCCAATTTGTTTTAAGTGAGCCCAATATTGTGATTTCCGGTGATACATCAATATGTTTTGGAGAAACAACCATTCTCACAGCATCTGGCGGTTCTTCCTATGAATGGAGTATTAATAATCAAACATCACCTTCAGTTTTTCTATCTCCGGTTCAAACCTCTTTTTACTATATAACTGTTACCAATTATCTTGGTTGTTCAGCTGTTAAACTAGTTACCCTCATAGTTAATCCATTACCAAATGTTTCGATTATGGGTGAAAATAGTATATGTCAAGGAGATATTACAACTTTAACAGCAAACGGAGGAAATAGTTATTTGTGGTCAAACGGATCATCAACAGCCAGCATTTATGTAAGCAATGCGGGATATTATACCGTTACAGCAACCTCTAATCAGGGATGTTCAGCGACTGCAACCACATCTGTAAATGTAAAAGCCAAGCCTAATGTTTCTATACTGGGTGTTCCATCATTTTGTCAAGGGGGATCAACCACTTTGACTGCAACAGGAGGAGTGAATTATGTTTGGAGCAATGGATCTAATGCTCAAATCAATACGATTTCAATACCGGGAACTTATTCAGTAACCGTAACTAATTCAAATAATTGTACAACAGTAGCATCTATTGTAGTTACGATGAATGAAAGACCGACAGCTTCCATTTTAGGAAATCGATCGTTTTGTGCAAATAGCCAGACTGTCCTTACTGGAATGGGTGGAACTAACTATATTTGGAATGATGGAAGTTCAAGTCAGTCCATTAATGTTACGAGTGCAGGGACCTATACAGTTACTGTAGCTAATCAAAATGGATGTACTTCAAGTGTTTCAGCAGTTACTACGGCGTTTTCAGTCCCAACTCCATCAATTTCAGGAAATAATGAGTTCTGTCAAGGATTAAGTGTAAATTTGATCGCTTCAGGTGGTATTTTTTATCAATGGAGTACTGGCGCAACCAGTACTTACATCAATGTTACCACAACGGGCACGTATGTTGTAACTGCTACTGATTCCAGAGGATGTACTGCTGAAGCAACTAAAACGGTTATTGCTCATCCATTACCTACCATAACTATTACCGGGGATACCAATATTTGTACCGGAGGTTCTAGTTTCCTAGTCGCCAATGTTAATGGAGGAACCAGTTATGTATGGAGTAATTCTCAAACTACACCTTTTATCAATGTTTCACCTTCAACAACAACAAATTATACGGTTATCGTAACCAATTTGAATGGATGTTCCAATTCAACTACTGTTAGAGTAAATGTCAGACCATTTCCAACACCCACCATTGTCGGTAATTCCTCTTTCTGTAATGGAGATACGCTACAATTAACAGCCCAGGGAGGGGCAACTTATTTGTGGAATAATAATTCAACAGCACAATCGATTTCAGTTACTGAGGGGGGAACGTACACAGTAACAGTTACCTCTGCCTATGGATGTAGTTCAACAACTTCAAAAACTGTTGTAAAGAGTAATCTTCCAATACCCGTTATTACAGGAAATGGAACAATTTGTGACGGGCAAAACGGAACTTTAACGGCTTCCGGAGGGGTTACTTATGCCTGGTCAAATAATGTTTCTACTCCGGTAATTCATCCTTCTAGTGCAGGAACATATACAGTAACAGTTACCGATGCGAATGGTTGTAGTGCAGTTGTATCTACTGACATTACAGTTAATCAACCTCCAGTCGTTTCGATTATAGGTGATTCTACATTTTGTCAGGGAAGCTCCATTATCTTAGCAGCGAATGGAACGGATGGAGTTACTTATGTATGGAGTAATAATAGTCTTGGAAATTCTATTTCAGTGAATACAACAGGTATCTATTCTGTAACTGCAACCCACCTTAATGGATGTACAGCGATTGCTTCAAAATCTATATCCGCACTATCTTTACCCAATACTAATATCTCCGGCACGTTAAATCCATGTTTAGGAAAAGGGACAACATTAACCGCTTCAGGTGGCGTTTCTTATCTGTGGTCTAATGGAAATACTGGAAATTCAATCACTACAAATCCTACTGTTTCAACAACTTATGCCGTAACTGCAACTGGAAGTAACGGATGTGTAGCATCAAATTCAGTATTAGTATCTCCAATGCCATTACCATCAGTCTCCATAACAGGAGGAGCTCCCATTTGTCAAGGTGAAACAGCTATTATGACAGCAACAGGCGGCAACTCATTTGTATGGTCAACCGGTATGAATGGAGCTACCATTTCAGCAACTGTTTCTGGCACTTACACCGTTACAGTCACCAATTCGATAGGTTGTACTGCTTCTTCTTCTGTTTCATTAATTGTAAATCCGACCCCTATTGCACAAATTGATGGTAATTCGTCATTATGTGAAGGTAGTTCAACTACCTTACTAGCTTCAGGAGGAACATCTTATTTGTGGAGTAATAATGCCACAACACCTGAAATATTAATTAACCCAACTCAGTCAGGAGCTTACTCTTGTACTGTGACAAATAATTTTGGATGTCATACAGTAATTTCTAAACCAATCACTATTGTGCCATTACCGGTTGCAGAATTATATGGGGGAACCCAATTTTGTGAAGGGACTTCGATGTATCTGACAGCTGCCGGAGGAGATAGTTATTTGTGGAATGATTCTACTACCGGAGCTCAGTACACAGTAACTCAACCGGGCATGTATTCTGTAACCGTTACGCTTAATGGTTGTAGTGCATCAACCTATACTTTCATCAATACAATGTCCAACCCAACCCCAACCATTACAGATCCTGTTACTATTTGTGATGGGTTGACTGCGACACTGACTGCTGAAGGTGGAACATCTTACCATTGGAGTAATGAATCGAATAGTGATGTGATCAATGTTGGAATAGGTGGTACTTATACGGTAACGGTTACCAACACACAAGGGTGTACAGCAACCATTTCTTCAACAGTCACAGTTTTACAAACCCCAATTGTTCAAATATCCGGAGACTTAGAGATCTGTAACGGAGAATCAACGCAAATTGCGGCGCAGGGAGGAGATATTTACTTATGGAATACAACAGAGATTACTCCTCAAATATCGATTTCTCCAACACAAACAACACAATATCTGGTGACTGTAACGAATAACTTAGGTTGTTCTTCCACTTCTTCTGTTCAGGTTATGGTTAGACCAACCTATTTAGTGGAAAAAGTGGCTCAAATTTGCCAAGGTTTATCCTATAACGGTCAAGGTTTTAGTGTACCAATTCAAAATGTTCCGGGTGAATTTACATTTTACAATAACTTACTGACCACTGTAGGTTGCGATAGTATTATTGAACTTACTTTAACCGTTAAACCAAAACCTGTTATTACCCAATCCATATCAGGACCATCTGTTATCAATATCACCGGAAATTATACCTATACTATATCAAATACTCAGTATGCAACAACTTATGAATGGTTAATCAATAATCCAACATGGGAGTTATCCAATTCATCAACACAATCTGTTAATTTATCGGTAGATAATACTGGTTCAGGAATCTTGTCTGTTTACGGTATCAATGAATGTGGAACCTCTTCCCCTGCGCAGTTGACCATTCAATCAACGGTATCTATAGAAAATGAAAAACCTATAGAAGGGATTACAATATATCCAAATCCATCTCATAGTTTGGTTTATATCAAAAATTCCGGAGAAACTGAAGTTACACATTTCGTTCTATATGATATTCATGGAAAAATGATCTTAACTGAAAAATATTCAGAACATGAAACAGCAATTAACATAAGTGAATTAGCAAAAGGTATTTATATCATTAAACTTTTTAATCAAAATACTATCTTAAGTACTAGTAAAATAATTAAACAATAATGATATGAAATTCATCAAAAACTTCTTGTTTCTCGTTTGCATCTTTTTATTGGTACCACTAAGTTTAACTGCATCAAGTAGTTCCAAAAATGTTGGTTATAGTATCGTGATTGAAATCAAAGATTCTAAAATTGAACAATTGTATTTGTTAGGCTATTATGGAGGGGAGTCTTTTGTTTTTGATAGTGCATTCTCTTCGAAAGGGAAGTATAAATTTGATGATCCTAAAAAAGATATTCCTGTCGGCATCTATTCAGTTGTCACATCAAAGAACCAACATCTTTTTGATATAATGGTTGAGAAATCTAAATTTTTTAAAATAGTTTCATCTGAAAAAACGCCTTTGTTATATCAAGAAATTAAGCAAAGTGATGAAAATGTGATGTTTTTTGAATATCAAAAAGCTTTTGAAGACAATCAAGATTTAACTCCTTTTATGGAAACTTCACCAGGTTCTTTTCTGTCAAATTATGTTAAATCAAAACATCTTTTTAATCCTAATATTTTTGTAAGTGGATCTTTTTCTATTGAAAACTCAAATACTACTGAAGATATTGATAAACAAATATTAAAACACTACTTTGATCAAATTACACTTCAAGATCCTAGATTATTACGGACTCCATTGCTATTGGATATCAATTTCTACTTTGTTTCCATGTTTGACACCATGATCTCCAATGAATCAGAATACTATGATTACTTAAATGATTTTTTAAATAGAACAATCGATACAAATAATCGTCAAAACAGTTTAGAAACTCAGTTCTATTATTTAAAAAAAATCATGCAACAATATCTATATAACTCATCCAAATATGACACTCTTTTCGTCTATTTGTATGATCATTATTATAAACCGGATTTGGATCAATGGAACATTTTTGATGAATCGGATCAAAGAATTTTTAAGAGTGTTGCTGAGAGGAAAAGAAGAACTTTACTTGGACATGTAATTGAACCCATTGCAGTATATGATAAGTACAAAAATAAATTGTCAACTCAAAATTTTAATACTGATTATACTATCATTTGGTTATGGGATCCCGATTGTGACCACTGTGTAGAAGAGACCCCCGTTTTATATGACTTTTATCAGAAAAATCATCTCAAATACAATTTTGAAGTATTGGCTGTTTCCATAACTGAAGATTATAATAGATGGATCAAATATATCAATGACAACCAATTAAACTGGATTAACGGGAGTTACGCTATGGGAGACCCTAGCTATGATTTAGTCGATTTCTTTGATCTATTGGCAACGCCGGGAATATTTATAATAGATAAAAATCATAAAATAATCGCACGCCAGTTTCCGTTATCTAAACTTTCTGAAATTTTTGAAAATCATAAAAATCAAATACAAAATAAATAATTAAAAAAGATGAAAAAAATAGTACTACTTTTTGTAATTTTACTCTCTTTTTGCCCTTTATTCTTACTCCATGGGCAAAAAGTAAAAACTATTGTACCTAAACCTGGTCATAAAATGATTTTTAAAATTGATTATGCCTCTGATCAGTATGTTTACTTGGCCATCCATTACAGAGAAAAATTATTGTTGAGAGATTCAGCAAAAAATGATGGAAGAGGCGTTTTTATGTTTCAAGGAGATCAAAAAATTGAAGAGGGTTTATATACCATTGTTTCTCAAGCAAAAAGACCTTATGTAAATTTTATTGTTGATGGATCTCAACATTTCAAATACTTTTTAGATACTATTGGTGACGTAAGAAATTTTAGAGTTGAAGGATCTCTGGAAAATTCTGAAATGTTACGTTTTCAGAGAAAAACCGTTAAAGCTCAGCAAGATGTAAGATACTATCAAGATAAAATGAAAGAATTTGAAAAGGGAAATAAAGATAGTCTTGATTTTTATACCGAAAAAATGAAAGGTGTCAATAAAGAAATGGAAGATTTTATCAATGATTTAATTGCACAAAATCCAACTTTTCTATTCTCAAAACTACAAAAATCCTACAAGTATATTGATGTTCCTGAACCTCCCGTATTGCCTAATGGAATCATCGATTCAAATTTTCAATCGATTTACTACAGAACTCATTATTGGGATAACTTTGATTTAACAGATAATAGATTTTTATATCTCCCATCTTTAGAACCCAAAATGAAAGATTATTTCAATAAAATACTTGGAATGTATGAAGTAGATACCATTAACAAATATGTGGATATGGTTTTACAAAAAACCGAATCGGATAGCTTAATGTATCGCTATTTCATTGAATGGTTGTCCTATCAATTTGAATCTAGTAAAATTATTGGGCATGATGCTGTTTTTGTTCATATTGCCAAAGAAAATCAATTGAAAGGGAAATGTAAATGGATGGATGAAGAGGCAATTGGGAAATATGAAAGAAGAATCAATAGCATGGAACCCCTTCTAATTGGGAAAAAATCTGTTGAGTTGATCATGCCTGACACAACATTAACACAAGATTTTACCAAATGGCACTCTTCCTACAATTTAACAAAACCGTATGTTGTTTTATGGTTCTATGATCCAACTTGTCATACGTGTCAGTCTGAATCAGAAAAACTTAA
The DNA here is from genome assembly GCA_035403245.1 of Bacteroidales bacterium. Taxonomy (GTDB): domain Bacteria; phylum Bacteroidota; class Bacteroidia; order Bacteroidales; family WCHB1-69; genus UBA5429. The sequence continues at coordinate 13,552 of DAONEU010000023.1, forward strand.
AGCGGTTTATGATTCTTTAGAAACAATAGGACAAAGAAATTTTGATGTATATGCAATTGGGAGTGATACCGATTTAGAGAGATGGAAAAAGTATGTAAGAGAAAAAAAATATCCCTGGATTAATGTAGGTGGAAACACTGCCAATATTGACTATATTGAAGTATATAACATCATTGGAAATCCAACGATGTATATCATTGATAATTCTACAAAAGAGATCATATTAAATAGAAGAATTGAGATGGTTGGAATACCTTCATTCTTAGAGCAGTATACTAAATTAAAAGAATACAAAAAATCAATACAACCCAAATAATTAATACATGAATTTTGTTGAAGAACTGAAATGGCGTGGCATGCTCCACGATGTAATGCCGGGAACGGAAGCTCAATTACAAAAAGAGATGACATCTGCTTATGTTGGAATAGATCCAACAGCTGATTCACTTCATATTGGCCATCTTGTTAGTGTAATGATGCTCTATCATTTTCAAAGATGTGGCCATAAACCAATCGCTTTACTAGGAGGTGCAACTGGAATGATCGGGGATCCATCCGGTAAATCGCAAGAGAGAAATCTTTTGGATTTGGAAACATTAAGACATAATCAAGAAGCCATTAAAAAACAACTGTCCAAATTTTTAAATTTTGAAGATCAAAAACCCAATAGTGCCCTTCTGGTAAATAATTACGACTGGATGAGTCAATTTACTTTCCTTGATTTTATCAGAGATATTGGGAAGCATTTGACTGTCAATTATATGATGGCTAAAGATTCCGTTAAAAAAAGACTTTCCGGAGAAGGGGAGGGGATGTCATTTACAGAGTTTACCTACCAATTGGTACAAGGGTATGATTTTCTTTATTTATATCAAAATCATCAATGTAAACTCCAAATGGGGGGCTCTGACCAATGGGGAAATATTACTACCGGTACAGAATTGATTAGAAGAAAAGCCAATGGAGAAGCATTTGCACTCACTTGTCCTCTAATTACAAAAGCAGATGGTGGAAAATTTGGAAAAACTGAAAAAGGTAATATTTGGTTGGATCCATCCAAAACATCACCTTACACTTTTTATCAATTCTGGTTGAATTGTTCCGATGATGATAGTAAGAAATATATTCGTATATTTACCCTCTTCAATAAAGAAGAGATAGAAGCTATGGAACAAGAACATGATGCAGCACCTCACTTAAGAGTTTTACAGAAAGCTCTAGCAAAAGACTTGACTGTAAGAGTACACTCGGAAGAGGAATATCTTGCTGCTTTAAATGCTTCAGAAATACTTTTTGGTAAAGGAACTGCAGAATCTTTGGCAGCTTTACCTGAACAAACCTTTTTATCAGTTTTTGAAGGGGTACCTCAATTCGAAGTATCACAAACCGATTGTGAATCCAATATTTCAATAGTTGACTTTTTAACTGAAAAAGCACCTGTTTTCCCTTCTAAAGGGGAAATTCGCAGGACTTTAAAAGAGAATGGATTATCTATAAATAAACAAAAAGTGGATGAAAACTATATGGTGACAACCTCCTCTTTACTGAATCAAAAATATATTTTGGTTCAAAAAGGAAAAAAGAATTACTACATTATTAATGTTAAATAAACTTTATGAATTGGCTCGTTATTATTTTTCTAATCCTAATTGGTGTTGTCGCATTAGTTCTTGAACTCTTTGCTTTACCCGGCGCAGTTGTTGGTATCATTGGTTCATTGTTTATTCTTGCCGGTATCGTAATTTCTTATGTCAAATACGGATTGCTAGCAGGAAACCTGACCCTATTGATAACAGGTGTTTTTATAGTTATTTCTGTTGTTTTGTTCCTAAGATCAAAAACCTGGAAAAAAATGACACTGACTACTCAAATTGATAGTAAAGTGAACATTCAACCCGATTCATTATACGAAGGAATGGAAGGAGTTTCATTATCGAGACTTGCCCCGGGAGGAAAAGCAGTTTTTGGAAATGAAGTTGTTGAGGTTTTTTCATCATTACACTTTGTTGACCAAAACACGCCTATTGTGATTTCTAAAATAGAAGGAAATAAAATCATTGTTAAACTAAAATAAATTATTTATGGATCCATTTTCAATTTTAATTATTATCGGAATAATATTTTTATTATTCCTCTTCTTGTGGATAGTACCACTCGGTTTATGGTTTAATGCCTTATTAAACGGCGTAAAAATCTCATTACTTCAATTGATTTTAATGAGATGGAGAAAAGTACCACCAAGTGTAATCGTTAATGAGTTAATTAAAGCCGCTAAAGCCGGAATTCCTATTAACAGAGACCAATTAGAAGCGCACTATTTAGCAGGCGGTCGTGTTGTCCCTGTTGTAAATGCTCTGATATCTGCTGATAAAGCAAATATCTCATTAGATTTTAAAGCTGCAACAGCAATTGACCTTGCAGGGAGAAATATCTTAGATGCTATTCAAACTTCTGTAATTCCAAAAGTTATTGACACACCTCCAGTTTCTGCTGTAGCTAAAGATGGTATTCAGTTGACCGCTAAAGCTCGTATTACAGTTAGAACCAATATCAAACAATTAGTGGGTGGTGCCGGTGAAGAAACAATCGTAGCCAGAGTTGGAGAAGGTATTGTTTCTGCTATTGGTTCAGCATTGACCCATAAAGTGGTTTTGGAAAATCCTGATTCAATTTCAAAATTAGTACTATCTAAAGGGCTAGATTCTGGTACCGCTTTTGAAATCCTTTCCATCGATATCGCTGATGTTGATGTTGGCAAAAATATTGGTGCGTTGTTGCAAATGGATCAAGCTAATGCAGATAAAAACATTGCACAAGCAAAGGCAGAAGAACGTAGAGCTATGGCAGTTGCTTCAGAACAAGAAATGAAAGCTAAAGCCCAAGAAGCACGTGCAAAAGTTATCTTGGCCGAAGCAGAAGTCCCATTAGCTCTTGCAGAAGCATTTAGAAATGGAACTTTTGGTGTATTAGATTATTATAAACTCGAAAACATCAAAGCTGATACTCAAATGCGAGAAACAATTGCAAAACCAAAATCTGGAAAATCTAATAATGATAATCTTTTATAAACCTTTTCTGAATATGAAAAAAGTTTTTATTTCATTTGTTCTTTTTTTCTTTTTTATCTCTCTGAATGCTCAAGATATTAAACTTCCCCCACCCAATATTACAGGTGGATTACCTCTAATGGAAACATTATCAAAAAGAGAAACAAATCGAAATTTTTCTCAAGATGAAATTTCAACACAAAAGCTGTCCGATTTACTTTGGGCAGCTTTTGGTGTTAATAGACCAAACGGTCGTAGAACTGCCCCATCTGCCAGAAATGTGCAAGAAACGGATATTTATGTCTTTATCAAATCGGGAGTTTATATCTATATTCCTGAAAAAAATATTTTGAAACAAGTAATTACTGAAGATTGTAGAACGAAACTACCAAAACAAGAAGGGTTTACAGATTGCCCTCTTCTTATTCTCCTTGTTACGAATTACGATAAAATGGACAATTTCAAACCGGAAGATCGAGATTTCTACGGCGCTGTAGATGCCGGTTATATCAGTCAAAATATTTATTTATATTGTACCTCTGAGAACTTATCAACTTGTGCTATCGGCATGATTTATAGAGAAGAATTGAAAAATTTGCTCCATTTTAACGGTAAGGCAATTATTGCGCATTCAATTGGTGTTAAAGAACCCCAAAATTAAAAAAAAATCTTTATTTTTGCAGTTCAAAACTAATTAATATAATATTATGGGAAGAGCATTTGAATTTAGAAAAGAAAGAAAATTTAAACGCTGGGGAAACATGGCTAAAGTGTTCACCAGACTAGGAAGAGAAATCACAATGGCGGCGAAATCCGGTGGACCTGACCCGACAACAAATGCTAAATTAAGGCTTTTAATTCAAAATGCTCGTTCTGAAAATATGCCAAAAGATAACGTTGAAAGAGCCATCAAACGTGCTTTTGAAAAAGATACTTCCGATTATAAAGAAGCAGTTTATGAAGGATACGCTCCTCATGGTGTTGCAATCTTGATTGAAACAGCTACCGATAACAACCAAAGGACCGTGGCTAATATTAGAAGTTATTTTAATAAATTTAACGGATCTATGGGAACTCACGGTATGCTTGACTTCATTTTCGATAGAAAATGTAGATTTACTATCGTTAAAAAAGAGGGACTTGACCTTGAAGAGTTTGAATTTGAATTGATCGACTTCAATGTGGATGAGGTTTTCGAAGATGAAGGCGAAATTTTAATTTATGCCGAATTCCAAAACTTTGGACCTATCCAAAAATATCTCGAAGAAAATGGATACGAAATTAAAGAGTTTAAATTCGAAAGAATACCTAATGACTTTAAAACTGTTACTGAAGAACAAAGATTAGAGATTGAGAAACTCTTGGAAAGAATTGAAGAGGATGATGATGTGACTCAAGTCTTCCATAATATGGCCTAATTATTTTTCTTTATTATTTTTGAATCATGTACTACTATAAATTTAGAGTTTTTTACGACACAGTTGAGGATTTCGTTAGAGATATTGAAATCCTTGCCAATGACAATTTTGAATCTTTTCATAATATTCTTTATACGAGTATTGGTTTATCAGGAAACGAACTAGCTTCTTTTTCAATTTGTGATGCTAAATGGAATAAAAAACAAGAGATCACTTTGGTTGATATGTTTGATGACCAAGACGTCGAAGTTCCTGAATATGATGAAATGGATGACCATTCAACCCATTCCAATATTCCCAAATTTGTGATGAAAGACGCTCTTCTTAAAGATTTTATTACCGATCCACATCAACAAATTATTTATGAATACAATTTCTTAAATCCTCAATTCTTCTATATTGAATTACTAAAAACCCTTCAAGTTGATCCCAAAGTTACTTATCCACGTTGTTCTCATAGCGTGAAAGAGCTACCTAAACAAGCTCCTACATTAAACTTAAGCGACGAAGATTCAAAATTTGTTACTGAAGAAGGCTACGATGAAGAGGATTTAGAAGCATTCAATGAAGATTTTAACGATGATTTCTCAGATTTTGAATCCTTTGAAGGACCTTCAGAGTATTAATAAACCAACCCTTGTCGTAGTTACAGGCCCTACTGCCGTCGGCAAAACAGCCTTAACTATTGAACTTGCTTCTGAATTAAAAACATCAATTATATCTGCCGATTCCCGACAATTTTACAAAGAGTTGAGAATCGGCACTGCTTTTCCTGAGAAAGAGGAATTGAAACAGGTTCCTCATTATTTTCTAGGACATCTCTCTATTCAAGATTATTACAGCGTGTCTCGCTATGAGCAAGATGTTATACAGTTATTACCCCATCTTTTTGAGAAAAATCCGATTGTAATCCTTACTGGAGGAAGCGGCCTTTATATTGACGCTGTTTGTAAAGGGATCGATGACCTTCCGGATCCGGATCCGAAAATCAGAGCACATGTGATGGAACTTTATGATAAAGAGGGTATTGAAGGATTGAGAAACCATATTAAAATGCTCGACCCAGCCTATTATGAACAATCTGATATCGCAAATCATAAACGTTTGATGAGAGCTTTGGAAGTTACTCTCCAAATGGGAGAACCCTATTCCAATTTCTTGACGAACTCAGAGAAAAACAGATCGTTTGACATCATAAAGTATTGTTTGAATCGACCTAGAGAAATACTTTTTGAAAGAATTAACCAACGTGTAGATCAAATGATTCAAAAAGGCCTTTTGGATGAGGTGAAAACCCTACTTCCTTTCAAACATTTAAATGCTTTAAATACTGTTGGTTATAAAGAACTTTTCGACTTCCTTGATGGAAAACTTACTTTTGATCAAGCGGTTGAAGATATTAAAACTCATACCAGAAGATATGCAAAAAGACAACTGACCTGGTTTAAAAGGGATGGTGAATATAAATATATTGATTTACTAGATTAATAATGAATTGGTTATCAAGAACTGAACTCCTTATAGGAAAAGATAGTCTTATGAAATTACAATCTAAGCATGTTTTAGTTGTTGGATTGGGTGGAGTAGGAGCGTATACAGCCGAACAACTATGTCGCGCAGGTATTGGAGAAATGACTATTGTAGATGCAGATGTAGTGGATGAGACAAACTTAAATAGACAATTGATAGCACTTCAATCTACAAAAGGGATGCCCAAATCAGAAATCGTGGCTCAAAGATTGCGAGATATCAATCCAGATATCAAATTACATATTGTTCAAGAGTTTATACGAAATGAAAGAATTGATCCACTTTTGGAATCTGCACACTTTGATTATGTTTGCGATGCCATTGATTCACTGGCTCCAAAAGTTTTTCTAATTCATCAGACATTACTGCATAATTATCCTCTTATATCCGCAATGGGAGCAGGTGGAAAAATGGATCCTGCTATGGTTCAAGTAGTTGATATCAAAAAAACATATCAGTGTAAACTCGCTTTTACTGTTCGAAAAAGGCTTCATCATTTAGGTGTTAGATCCGGTTTCAAAGCTGTTTTTTCTCCTGAAATTGTTCCTGATCATGCAGTAGTTATTGATAGTAATCCAGCCATCAATAAGCTTTCAGTAGTGGGGACTATCTCTTATATGCCTGCAATTTTCGGTTGCTATATGGCTTCCGAAGTGATTAGAGATTTTATAAAATAATTTTTTTCAAAAGTTATTTTTATTTCAAAAATTGTGTATCTTCGCATTCTAAATTTAACTGCGATGAACTCAGAATATCTACTACACTACATCTGGAAAAACTCCATTTTCACAAATTTTAATTTTCAAACTACTGCAGGTGAAACTGTTAAAATTATCCATCCCGGATACGCTCACCAAGATGCAGGCCCCGATTTTAAACAAGCCATTATAAAAATCAACCAGATCCTTTGGGCAGGTGATGTTGAAATTCATATTCATACTTCCGATTGGTTTAAGCACAAACACCATCAGGATCCAAAGTATAACAGCATAATTTTGCATGTTGTTTATGAAGATGATCTACCTGATGTTAAAGAAACAAAAGAAAAATTTCCAATTCTGGAACTTAAGAATTATATTGATCAACAAGTGATAGAAAACTACGAGTCAATATATAAATCGACTCAACCATTACCATGTAAAACATTTATTCAAAACAAGATAGAACAAGATAATGACTATTTAAAACTCATTTTTACTCATTTATATTCCAAATTAATCACAGAAAGATTGGAATATAAACAAATTCAAATCAATAAAATCTATACTGAAACTAAAGGCGATTGGAATGAAACCATTTTTCGATTATTAGCGATCAATTTCGGATTTAAAACGAACCAATCCGCTTTTGAACTGTTAAGCAAAAGTATTCCGTTTAAAGTTCTTAGAAATCATTCAAATAATCATCTTCAGGTTTATGCATTACTTTTTGGTCAGTCAGGAATGTTAGAAAACCAGCTCGATGAAGATGAATATTACGTTACATTACAAAACGAGTATTTGTATCTGAAGAAAAAATATAATTTAGTACCCATTCACATTAAAAATTGGAATCTATTAAGACTAAGGCCATTGAATTTCCCTTGTATTCGAATTGCCCAGCTTTGTGAAAT
>DAONEU010000024.1:0-20424 GCA_035403245.1 Bacteroidales bacterium
ATTATTTATACGTTAAATTTTAATTTTTGTTGCCCTAAAAAAGGGAACCATTATAGAAGCTGTGCTTTTACAGATGTTACACACGCTAAAATGAATACTAAAATGCCTAAAGTCTTAAATAATTTTGTCATGATTTGGACTTTTTTTTTATCAATTTAATTAATTTACAAAAATAATGTTTTTTAACGAATTTTTTTAATAAAAAATGTTTCGTTTTATCGAAAAGAAGAATTTTTTGAAAAAATGTTGCTTCATTAATTTTTTTTAACTAATAAATTAGCCTTTCGCCCTTCGCCTTTGGCCCTTCGCCTTTGGCCCTTCGCCTTATGCCCACATTAGCTTCTCTCCATCACAATATAATGTGGTCTTCCTTTAGATTCATCAAATAAATGGCCAATATATTCTCCAATAATTCCCAGCACTATAAAATTTACACAGAACATTCCACTGATTAAGATCACTAACGTTGTATACCCTCCGACCGGTTTATCAATAAACCACATCACTAAAGAGTAAATGGCAATAATAATACTCATTAAACCGGAAAGTAAACCACTCCAAAGGCCCAATTTCAAAGGAACTTTTGATAGTGTTGAAATGGCAGAAAATGAAAGGGTTAATAATTTGAAGAATGAATACTTGCTTACACCTGCAACTCTTTCAGGTGCATGAAAGGTAATGGTTGTCCTGTTAAAACCAATAATTTGAATAAATCCTCTTATAAAGCGAGTCCTTTCCCTATAATTATTTTGAAGCAAATGAATGACCCTTTTGGAAATCAGAAAGAAATCGGAGGCATTTGGTTCTAACTTGCTGTTTAACATCTTATTAGTTATGGAGTAAAATGCTTTAGATGTTATCTTTCTAAAAAATCCTCCATCTTGACGATCCATTCTTACCATATTAATCACATCAAAACCCTCTTGAAATTTTGTCCACATCTCAATGATCGATCTGGGTGGATGTTGTAAGTCAGCATCCATACAAATTGCAGCATCTCCTGTACAAAAATCTATACCGGCTAACATCGCAGCTTCATGCCCGAAATTTCTGGAAAAATCTATTAAATGGACTTGATTGTCTTGTTGTTTTATCTCCCGAATTTTATCAAGACTCTGATCCGTACTCCCATCATTTACAAAGAGAATTTCATATTCAAAATCTACATTTTGTAATATATTTTTTAATTCTTGGTAAAACATCGGAATTGATGCCTCTTCGTTGAATACGGAAACGATTATGGATAATTTGTGCATATTGTTTTAATTTTGGAATTCGTTATATAAAATCCATTTGGCATCTTGTCTTAAGGATGTTTTGTATGAAATATTGTTCTGATCAGCCTTCTTCTGAATAAGATTTTCAAAATCTTTATTTTTGTTTAATTCTTTCATGATATGATAAATCCAAGCGGATTCATAACTCTTGGGTAATTGTCCGATCAATTGTGATGGAATATTCGGATACAATTGATTCACAATTGACAGCGTTACCGGATATAAGTCTTTACCCTTTAATTTTAAAATACATGTATTAGGTTTCCCTAAGAAATTTATATTATTAAAATGAAACGTTCCGATGTTCTGCATGATTGCACCCTCAATGGTTACTGATTTGCTGCTATCACTTGAAATTCCAACACCAAACCTTTTATATTTGGAATAATAACCAACCCATAATGAATCCCCTTTGTTTTGATTCATATTTTCTTGTAATTCATATCCATGACATCTTAATATGGATATATAAACATCACCGGTTTTGGATGCTTGTGAAAAATAGAGCGTGTAAACAATTCCGGAATCAGATTTGAATTGATTATAAAAGGAATTATAATCTAAGTATTGATTAATATCTAAGTTATTTTTCACTTTTGCAAAACTATTGAAGGGGTTAGCCTGTCTCGTTATGGGCTTGGAAAAATAGGAGGTTGATGCATGAAGATTTGCCACATAAACCGAACCGTTATTTTCTATAAACTCTTTTTTTAACATGGCCTCCATGACATTAAACCTCTTCTCAGCTACCTTTAAATCATCAGTTACTCTTTGATTTACAAATTGAATGGTTAAAGTAACCACAAAAATAATGATATACAATATGATGTAAAAGATTGATTTCCAAAACTTATTCTTATTTAAAATATTTTTCAATAATAAAAATAATGAAATGCAAAAAATGACTACAGCAAAAAATGAAAAATAGGTCGTTACATAAGTGTTTTGAATTACGTTAGTGTATTTTTCTGAAAGTGATAATGGCAAATGGGGAAGAAAAATGAAAATAAATGAGGTCAAAAGTAAATAAATAAGTTTTTTATTCTGAATTTTATTCTTGAATTGAGATTGAATCATTAATATCGCTAAAACGACAATAAATCCTTTGATGTAAGCATCTAATCCTGCTTCTGAAAATATGAATTGAATAATATTAAATGATGAAGTTTCATAAAGGGAATATTCAGACAGGAAAAAGCGGTAATCATATAAAGAAGATAAAGGTAAAGAGTATAAACTCAAATTTCCAATTGTCCATAAAAAACGGGAAATGGTTAAGTTAGTTGAGATTTGATTCCCTTGATAAACGGAGGAATAACTCTTAAAATATATGAAGTAGATGACTAAATAGGTGATCCCCAAAATAACAAATGGGACAATTTCTTTAGAAAATTGTATTAGTATTTTTTTTGAAAAAAAGCTTTTCAGATTATATCTACTCACAATTAATATGAAAATTAAAATATAATATATTAAATAACTTTCATAAAAAAGGGTTGCTATTCCGAAAATAGTAGCAGATAATAGAAGATAAAAATATTTCTGATTGTTAAAATAACTAATTAAAAAATGAAAAGATAACAAGATTAGTGAAAATGTAAATGTAAAATAGAAAGGATAGCCTGCTGTTGCTGTGTGCCCCCCCCATATTTGGAAAATAATACAGGAAACGACTGCTGTTAACATGGCCATTTGTTCATTTTTAAATATTCTGTATATCAAATAGATGAATAAAAAAAGTGCCAATATGTGAGGCAAAATTAAGGTTAAATGAAAATAGATATTGGAGTCTATGAGATAGGGTATTTTATATATCCATAAGGCAAATAAAAAGTAAAATCTTCCTGTAAATTGTGCATATAATTTTGAATCATGAGCTAAATGATCAATAGGCCATATCAAGTTTACGATATCATCTCCGGTAACAATACCAACCTTTAGTAAAGGATAGAATGTTATGAAAATCAAAACCCCGATTAAACCCCAAATGATTGTTTTTTGATCAATTTTCATGATTGATTTTTTTGCAAAAATACACCATTTTATAAAATAATATTTACTTTTGCAAGTTATACCTTCAAAAACATAATGAAATTATTCTCTAAACGTTTGATAATTGCCGCTTTATTACTTTTTGTAATGGTAGTTTCAAATGGACAGACCACAATCACTAAAAGAGAGAAATTTGTTTTTTTAGATTCCTTAACTATACGAGTTGATTCACTATCGATATATCCTAATTCATTTATAATAAAAACGATAGGACCAAATCAATATGCAATTGATTATGTCACTTCAACCTTATATGTAAAAGATAGTACTCTTTTAGGGAAAGCTATTCTCTGCAGTTATTTGGTCTTTAATATTGATTTTTCCAAAAAAATAAGTCATAAATCGATTCAATTAATCTCTCGAAAAGGAAATGTTTATAAGCCTGAAATTGTGAATTTAAGTTCTACTATTTTTGATCTGACAAATAATGAGTCTTCACTGGAAACGAATGGTTCCATTATTCGAGGTGTTAGTGTAGGAAATAATCAGGATTTTGTGCTCAATTCTGCACTAAATATTCAATTATCAGGTTTTTTGGCCCCAGATATAGAAATCAAAGCCAACATTACTGATAAAAATATTCCAGTTCAACCAGAAGGCAATACAAGAGTCATTCAAGATTTTGATAAGATCTTCATTTCATTGAACTATAAAAACAAATTTTTTGTCAACGGAGGTGATATTGATATTTTGAAACCAAAAAGCCATTTTTTAATGCTCAGCAAAAGAATGATCGGAATGGAGTTGGCTTTTAATCAGGTGGGTGAAAAAAATATTTCATGGCAAACCAAAACTGGCGGGGGCGTTTCAAAAGGACGATATGCCAAACAAAAAATTAATCCGATTAACGGTAGACAAGGACCCTATAAATTAAATGGAAATCAAACAATCTCTAATATTGTTATTCTTTCAGGATCTGAAAGGGTATATATTGATAATAAATTATTAACCAGAGGATTAGATAACGATTATGTGATTGATTACAATACTGGTGAGATCACTTTTACAGCTAAAATATTGATTACTAATGAAAAAGAGATTAACGTAGAGTACGAATACTCAGATCTTTCTTTCTCTAGATATTATTTGTATTCATTTAATCAAATTAAAAATCAAAAGAATCTTAAATGGACAATTACTTGCAATTTCTATCAGGAAAAAGATTTAAAAAATAGTTCGATTCAACCTGAACTAACCGATAGTATGAAATGGTATTTGAGTAGATTAACAGATCAAGATCAGCCCTACTTCTCCGGTGTTGATACAACCTCATTTTATCCCGGTGAGATCCTTTATGCTGCAAAAGATTCTACGATAAATGACCAAACATACCACATTTATTATTACACAGTTGATCAAAATCAAACGCTATACAGATTAAATATGAGTTGGATGGGGGAAAACAATGGAAACTATGTTTTGGTTTCTTCCGGTTCAAATGGACGAGTTTTTGCATGGGTAGCACCTGTAAATAATGTCAAGCAAGGAAACTATGAACCTGTAATTAAGCTAAATAGTCCTGAATTAAAACAAATTGGTACTGTTGGAATTAGTTATGAAATCTCAAAATCTTTGATGTTCAATACTGAATTTTCCTTTTCAAATTATGATAAAAATCTTTTTTCTGAAATGGATGAATCAAATAATATTGGATTTGCTTATTTATTGGATTTAATTTTTCATAAATCTTTCCTGAATCAAGATACTATGAAAGCGCCCTGGGATTTTAAATCGAATGTAAGCTTTGAGATGATCAATAAAAACTTTTCTCCTATAGAAAGTTACAGATATGTTGAGTTTTATAAAGATTATAATCTGGGAAATGATTTTCTGACATCCGGTAATGAGATGATGCTAACTTTAAATTCTATCGTTTCCAATAAAAAATATGGTGAAACATCTTACGCTTTAAACTTCTATAATATTAAGAATTATTTAACTTCATGGAGGAATCAACTTCAATCTTTAACTCAATTAGGATCGTTTAAATTTACAACGCAATCCTCATTTTTATTCAATGATGATCTCATAAACAAGTCTAAATATTTGCGAACAATCAATACAATTTCAAAAACCTTTGCCAAAACAGAGTGGGGGATATATGAAAGATTTGAGAGAAATATATTTCAAAAGAAAGAGCAATTATTACTTCAAAATAATAGTTATCAATATAATGAGGTTTATCTTTCTCTGAAAAATAATGACTCGTTACAATATAAGTATCAGATTCTTTTTAAAAATAGCATCAAAGATCAGGTTCAAAATTTTAAAATCAAAAGGGATCAAGTTGCCTATGATTTACAAGGTACTTTTGATTTAAATATATTTGAAAACCAATTGATTAAAGGAGCAACAGTATATAGAAAAAGTTTTCAAAAAGACACCTTAAACAAGCTTTTTTCTGAAGATTTTTTTGTAGGAAGTATTGAATATGTGGGTAGATTTTTTAAAAATGCTATCGTTTTAAATACCTATTATGAAGCCGGAAGTGGATTGGAGCAGAAGAAAATTTACTCTTTTATTAAAGTTGCAACTGGGCAGGGGACACATGTATGGAATGACTACAATAATAATAATATTGAAGAACTCAATGAGTTTGAAGTTGCTGTTTTTCAAAATGAAGCGAATTATATTAAGATTTGGGTTACCTCCAATGATTACATATATACTTATAATAATGCTTTGATGCAATCTATTCAGATAAAACCGGCAGCTATTTGGGGAAATCGAAAAGGGTTTTTACGTTTTATTTCTCATTGGAGCAATTCAACATTAATTAGGTTGAATCAAAAAAACACAAAAGAAAATTTAAGCAAAGCTTTAAATCCATTTCTTATAAGTGCAAGTGATTCTACTATAATGACTTCCAATGTTTTGGTGAACAATACAGTTTCATATAATCCATCTCAAAAATGGGGAATGGATTACTATTATAAGTTTATTCAAAATAAAAATCTATTGTATTACGGCCCCGAAATAAGTCAACAAGAATTTCATGAGTTATTGCTAAGAGTAAAGCCATCAAAGAGCATTATTTTAAAATCCCGATTTATGAAAGGAAATAAAATGAATGAATCCACATTTTTTGCTACAAATAACTATAATCTTCGACTCATTAGTTTAAAATTGGAATCTGAATTTCAAATTTTAAATCAATTCAACATTGATCTATCGTACCAATACAAATGGAAACAAAATTTATCAGGAGATCAAAAGTTAACCGGGAATGAGGTTGAATTGGTTTTAGATTATAGAATGCCCAAAAAAGGCACCATTAGTGCCAAAGGAAAATATGTTTACTTCCTTTCAAAACAAAATATTGAAGGAAACTTAGGTTATGAAATGATAGAAGGACTAGGTCTTGGAAAAAATGCAACCTGGACATTATTGTATCAGTTTCAGGTTTCCGAATATCTATTAATTGATTTCCAATATAATGGTAGAATAACAGAAAAGAGTAGAGCTATACATAATGGAACGTTACAATTAAAAGTCATTTTTTAACTTCATATTTATACAATGTCTCAAATAGAAGCTTAAAATACATAAATACAGATAATTAACGATGTTAACAATGGACTGTTGAAATTCTTGAATAAAAAAAAGATAAAAACAAAAAGAAAACCTGCACTTAGAAGAGAAATTTATCGTATTTTTGAGGGTTAAAAATTTTACTGAAAAATCTTGAAACTTTGTAACAAATTTTTGTAAAATGAGTATTATTAAAAAATGTGGAATACGTAAATGAATATGAATGTTTAATATGCTGAAAGTAAGATTTTTAAATCAACTAAAAAACAAAAACGAAAGTTAACGACTATGAGACGAAGCGTTGCTATTTTATTTTTTGTGATCATGTGCGGTTTTGGCGTAAATGCGCAACAAGATGCGCAGTTTACATTATTTCCATGGGCAAATTATTATTTCAACCCAGGGTCTGCAGGTGAACAACACAATACTTTATGCTTTACTGGATTGTTTCGTCAACAATATGCCGGATATCAAGATGCAATTCCAAATACGGATTCATCTATGAGTACAGGTGGTCAACAAATTTTATTCAATATGGAATCCTACCTTCGTAAATTAAAAGGTGGGTTAGGGTTATCTGTTATTAAAGATAAAAATGGTCAATTCCAAAATATTGGTCTTAGATTGGGGTATGCCTACAAGCTTAATTTACCCTCCGGTCGTTTAGGTATTGGTTTTCAGGTAGGATTTTTACAACAATCTTTAGTTGAAGCTGAATTAAGACCTAATCAAGAAGGTGATCCACTAATTCAAGCTTTAGTAAAAGATCCTTTTATGAATTTTGATGTCAATTTTGGATTGTTTTATAAAGCAAGTAATTGGTATGCTGGAGCTTCTGCTACTCAAATTTTGACAAATGTACGTATTTCAGGAGATAATAATTTTCTGAAAAATGCTAGACAGATGTATTTACATGGCGGTTATATTTATGCTGTTCCTTTTGATCCAGCTTGGACAATAGAACCTAATGTTATGTTAAAGACTGATTTTAGTGTTGTACAATTTGATTTGTTAGTGATAGCAAGATACAACAATATATTATGGGGTGGTTTACACTATCGTATTGATGATGCCGTTTCTGTAGTGTTTGGAGCTCGCCCATTTTATAGCGATCCAAATCCATACTTAAAAGGACTTGACATGGGGCTATCCTATAGTTTTACAACTAGTAAGTTGGGATATAAAGCCAATCGAAGCTTTGGTGATATTGAGTTTGTGGTCAGATATTGTTTCGATATTTTTAAACCCGTATATTATTCTGGTTATGGATCAACAAGACATTTATACAAAAATCAATATTAATAAAATAATTTTCGACAATTTAACGTTTTCAACAATATAAAGTGAATAACATGAAAAGATTAGCATTTGTATTATTAGTAGCTGTTCTGATGTCAGCATGTCAAAATTCTGGAGATGGACAGTTAGTGGGAGTTCAAGATCGACCTGAATTTCTTGACTTAACTCCTTTCGGAATGGTTTATATCCCTGCAGGACATTACACAATGGGGTCAGGTGATCAAGATGTTCCTTATGCAACTACCAACCAGTCAAAAAGTGTTACTGTTGTTGCTATGTGGATGGATGAAACAGAAATCACAAATAACGAGTACCGCCAATTTGTTGAATGGGTTAAAGACTCTATCGCTCATTGCCTATTAGGTGATCTTGAAGGCGAAGAAATTAGAGGTAAATATGGTCATTATCTTAGATATGATAAAAATAATGCCTATGGAGATAACGAGGAAGGTACTATTATTGAACCTAAGTTAATCAATTGGGACGAAGAGATCCCTTGGGATTCTCAAGATGCTGAACAAATTGAAGCTCTAAGCCCATTGTTTAATAAAGTAAATACCAGGTATTACCATTATCGTCCAAACAAAATGAATATCTCTATGTTAAACTTTGAATATTGGACAATGGACTTAAGTTCATATAAAGATCGTGAAGATCCTACTATTCGTGGAGCAGCTGTTAAAGAATTGGAAGGAAGTGATCTAGGTGGGATTTATGCTAATCGTCCCAGCCATTTGAATAACGGTTATGAAAAATTTATCCGTAGAGATGTTGTTAATATCTATCCTGATACACTTTGCTGGAATCATGATTATACATACTCCTATAATGATCCTATGACTTTAAACTATTTTTCTAACCCTCAATATGACAACTATCCTGTTGTTGGGGTAAGTTGGAGACAAGCTAAAGCATTTGTTTACTGGAGAACACATATTCGTATGGCTTTCTTGAGCTCAGTAGCTTTGGCAAACGAACAAGAATTCAGACTTCCATCTGAAGCTGAATGGGAATGGGCTGCTAGAGGTGACTTAGACAACAATCCATATCCATGGGGAGGTCCTTATACTCAAAATGCTAACGGATGCTTCTTGAGCAATTTCAAACCACAACGTGGAAATTATATCGCTGATGATAATATTTATGCTGCTATTGTTGCACACTATCACCCAAACGATTTCGGTCTTTTTGATATGTCCGGAAACGTTGCAGAATGGTGTAATGATGCTTTTGATAAATCATCAGTAAACTTTACACATGACTTAAATCCAAGCTACGTTTATTACGCTAAGAAAGGTGACTCTGCTGTAAAGAAAAGAAAAGTTATTCGCGGTGGTTCCTGGAAAGATGTAAGCTACTATACAACTGTATATGCTAAAACTTTTGAATACCAAGATACTTGTAAAGCTTATGTAGGATTCCGTTGTGCTCAAACTTATATGGGTCGTCAAAATAGTGATAATACATCTTCATCATCACATATTTACTAGAAAATTCAAACAAATCATTAATAAACAATAATCATTAACTAATTAAAAATTTTATTATGGGACTTTATCAACTTGTAAGAAGTAAAAATTACAAAAACTTCATGGCAAAATTGTACGGAATCGGTGCCGCAGTAGTAATCTTAGGTGCGTTGTTCAAAATTCTTCACATTACTGGTGCTGATTTAATGCTTATGTTAGGTATGGGTACAGAAGCTGTCATCTTTACATTTTCTGCATTTGAACCTCTACACGTAGAATATAATTGGGCTCTTGTATATCCTGAATTAGCAGTTGGTCAAGAAGACGAAATTTCTCCAAAATCTAAAAAGAAAGAATTACCTAAAGGTAATATCACACAACAATTAGATAATATGTTGGAACAAGCTAAAGTAGGACCGGAACTGATCGAAAGCTTAGCTTCAGGTATGAAAAACTTGGCTGAAAATGCTAAAAAATTATCAGGCTCTGCAGATGCAACTTCAGCAACCGATAATTATGTTAACAGTTTGGTTAAAGCAGGCGAATCTGCAAGAAACCTTACTCTTCAATACGATAAAACAGCTTCTGCTATGGCAGCATCTTATGATGTTCAATCTCAAAGTTCAGAAGTAATTATTGAAAGTTACAAAAAAATGGAACAAAGTGTTAAAGCTTATGCTGATACTTTGAATTCTTCACTAGAACAAACTATTAAATACAAAGAAGAAGTTGACAAACTTACTAAGAATGTTGCACAAATCAGCAATATCTATGGTAATATGCTAGCTGCTATGGGTGGTAAATAATCATACAATACCTTAAATAATCTAAATTATTAACAACTAAAATAAAATAGTATATGGGTGCAACAAATTGTCCGGAAACCCCCCGGCAACGTATGATTGGGATGATGTATTTGGTGCTTACTGCGATGTTAGCATTAAATGTATCAAAAGATATCCTTAACGCTTTTACTGTTGTAAATGAAACGTTGGTTAACTCAACTTCTATTACAAATCAAGGGATCTCAACCTTTGAACAAAAATTAGCGAAGGAGAAAGCTTCTCAAGGGGAAGCAAAAGTGAAACAAGCTGAAATGATGGTTAATCAAATCGTTAGAGAATCTGATGCTTTGGTTGAATATATTGAAAAACTAAAAGTTGATCTTTTAATAGCTGTTGACGGAACAGAAAAAAATAAAGAAGGTAAATTAAAAACTGCAAATGATATTAGTAGTAAAGATAATATCAGTAAAGTTACTAACTTTATGTTTGGTCCTGATAAAAAAGCTGTTCAACTTAAAAAGAAAATTGAAGCTTACAGAAACAATCTTTTAAAAATGGTTGTTAAACCAGAAGATAGAAAAACCTTGGATCAAACTATAGGCCTTGAAATTAACGGTAAATACACTAATAACGACAAAAAATCGGAATCTTGGGAAACCCACTATTTCGATCGTCAAATTATGGTTGCTGCTTACACATTGTTAAATAAAACTATCGGTGAAATCAGAAATGCTCAATCTATGATGTTAAACTATGCAATCGGCTCTACAACAGCTGATGACTTTAAATTTAACAAAATTAGCGCTAGAGCAATCCCTGTATCTCAAATGGTTTTCCAAGGTGATAAATATTCTGCTGATGTTATTGTAGCTGCTTATGATGACAGACAAAACCCTGAAGTGTATTACAGAATGGGCGCTGACACTTTAACTTCTGAAGTGGGTGCTACCCGTTTGGAAGGTAAAGAGGGTAAAGTAGTTCTTGAAATACCAGCCGGTTCTCCAGGTGAACAAAAATTCGCAGGATTTATCAGAGTTACTAAACCTGATGGAACAAAAATGAATTATCCTTTCAAAGACAGATATACCGTTCTTAAACCATCTGCTACTGTAGCTGCTGAAAAAATGAACGTATTCTACGCCGGTATTGCTAACCCAATTTCTGTTAATGCTCCTGTTCCACCGGATAAAATCACTATCGAACTTGTTGGTGGCGGATCTCAAGCAAAAACAGGTCCTGGTGCATACAATGTTACCGTTCCTGAAGGTATGGTGGGTAAAACTGTTACCGTTAATGTTAGAGCCGATATGGGCGGTAGAAGTGCTCAAATGGGTGGAACTGTATTCCGTGTTAAACGTGTACCTGATCCAATCGCTAAAGTGGGTGGTAACTTCTCAGGTGGTAGAGTTTCTAAATCTGATCTAGCTGCAAACCCATTTGTAAATGCAAGAATGCCTTCCGATTTTGCTTATGATTTGACTTGGTCTATCGCTTCCTATCAGGTAACTTTTATCAAAGGTGGTATGGAAGAAGCTCCAATGACAATTCAAGGTGGGGCTTTCTCTGAAGCATTGAAAAATAAAATCAGAAATGCTACTCCCGGAACTATAATTCTTTTCCAAGGGATTAGAGCCACTTCTCTTGCAGGACCAAGAACACTTACTGATATTACACTACGTATTAGATAATTTATAAATACATAAACATGAAAAAATTAGCCTTGATTACGATTACTCTTCTCTTTGTTGGGTGTTTATTTGCCCAAGAAGAGGGTGGCAGTACTTTGGAACAACCTAAACGCCCCTTGGAATTTCCATGGCAACAAATGGACGTTGATACTTTCACTGTTCCGGTATCTCCCGTTTTTGTTAGACAAAATGATGTGATGTACTATCATACCGTTTGGAGAACTATTGACTTGAGAGAGAAAAGAAATCATCCATACTATTTCCCAACCATTACTAGAGGAACATGGAAAAGTTTAGCTCAAACTATCTTTGATGCAATCGATTTGAAGAATCCTGATAATCCAAAAGCATTACCTGTATACTCTGATGACTTTTGTAATTTGAGAAAAACGCCAGAAGAAGTTAGAACTCTTTTAACTAATCTTAGAGTTATCAAAAACTATGATCCTCAAACAGGTGAAGAAATTGGTACAACCGATACTTATGAAGAGTTTCAAGCTAATGAAGTTTTATATTTTAGAATTAAAGAAATTTGGTTTTTTGACAAACAAAGATCAGTTCTTGAAGTAAGAATTCTTACCATTGAACCAATCATTGAATATGACAAACCACTCAATGTAGATCCTAATGCTCCTCAAAATGATGAAGATGTCGTTACAGTTACAAAAAGTATGAGAAGTGCTGGTGTCATTAAATGGGATGAATTAAGACCATTTTTAGCTCAACAAGAGATGTTCAACATTAAAAATAATGCAGCTCGTCTTTCTTATGATGATGCTATGACTTGGAAACGTCAATTCACTAGCTTTATTTATCAAGAACAAAATACTTATAGTGATAGAGAAATTCAAAGTTATATCAAAAATCCTCGCGATCAAAGAATCGAATCTGATAATATTATTAATAAAATCAGAGGCTTTGAACACGAACTTTGGGAATTCTAATTTTTCATGTTAAAGATAAAAGGCTATCCAATAGGGTAGCCTTTTTTTTTGTACTTTTGCAACCTTATAATAATAACAAGCAAAAATGGACTACAATTTTAGAGAAATTGAGAAAAAATGGCAAGAATACTGGAAAAATGCCAAAATTTACAAAACAGAAATAGATCATTCTAAACCTAAATATTACATCCTGGATATGTTCCCATATCCTTCTGGTGCCGGACTTCATGTTGGACATCCACTCGGTTATATTGCCTCTGATATCTATGCCCGTTTTAAAAGACAAAAAGGATTTAATGTCCTTCATCCAATGGGATACGATGCATTTGGCCTTCCAGCTGAACAATACGCCATTCAAACTGGTCAACACCCCGCTAAAACAACTGCGATAAATATCGAAAGATATAGAGAACAACTTGATAAAATAGGGTTCTCCTTCGATTGGGACAGATCATTTAAAACTTGTGATCCAGATTATTACAAATGGACGCAATGGACTTTCATCCAGTTGTTTAACCATTATTACTGCAACGATTCTCAACAAGCAAGACCTATCTCTGAATTGGAAGAAGTGTTTGCAATTGAAGGAACTGAAAGAATCAATCCTGCTTGTACCGAGAAATTGAATTTTTCTGCTGAAGAGTGGAATCATAAAACACAGGATGAAAAACAAACCATACTCCTTAACTATCGCCTTGCTTATCAGGCAGATACCTGGGTTAACTGGTGCCCCAATTTAGGAACCGTTTTAGCTAATGATGAGGTTGTAAATGGACTTTCAGTGAGAGGCGGCTTTCCTGTAGAAAGAAAGTTGATGAAACAATGGATCCTTAGAGTTTCAGCTTATGCTGAAAGACTTCTAAAAGGATTAGAAACCATAGAATGGTCAGATTCTATCAAAGAGATACAAAAAAACTGGATTGGTAAAAGTGAAGGTGCCTTTATTCAGTTTAGTCTCGAAAATAGATCTGAAACTTTAGATATTTTCACAACCCGTCCGGATACCATATACGGTGTTTCTTTCATGGTCCTTTGTCCGGAACACGACCTAATCGAAAAATTAACTACTCCTGATCAAAAGTCAGCTGTTGAAGAATACGTTTATAAAGCAAAAAACAGATCTGAAACTGAAAGACAAACAGATGCCAAAAAAGTATCCGGAGTGTTTACAGGATCGTATGCAGTAAATCCATTTACTTTAGAAAAAATTCCGGTTTATATTGCAGAATATGTACTCGCTGGATATGGAACCGGAGCTATTATGGCTGTTCCCGCTCATGACAGTCGGGATTATGCCTTTGCTAAATTCTTTAACTTACCTATACGAGAAGTGATTAGTGGTGGAGATATTTCCCATGAAGCTTTTGAAGCAAAAGATGGAATTTGTGTAAATTCCGGAATGATTGAAGGATTAAATACAAAAGAGGGAGCCAAAAAAATTATTGATGAAGTAAAAAGTATGAGAATTGGAGATGGAACCATCAATTATAGATTGAGAGATGCTATTTTTAGTCGTCAACGCTATTGGGGAGAACCATTTCCTGTTTATTTTGTAAACGGATTGCCTTATATGTTGCCTGAATCCGAATTGCCATTATTATTACCTGAAGTTGATAAATATTTACCTACAGAAACAGGTGAACCACCTTTAGCAAGAGCAAAAAATTGGATTACTAAAGAGGGTTATCCTATTGAAACGAGTACCATGCCGGGTTTTGCAGGCTCCAGTGCCTACTATTTAAGGTATATGGATCCTAAAAATGAGAATCATTTGCTATCCAAAGAAGCTAATGAATACTGGCAAGATGTAGATCTTTATGTAGGTGGATCAGAACATGCTACCGGGCACTTAATATACTCAAGATTCTGGAATAAATTCCTGTTTGATATTGGTTTATGTATCAAAGATGAACCTTTTAAAAAGCTCATCAATCAAGGAATGATTCAGGGAAGATCAAATTTTGTATACAGAATCCAGGGAACCAATACTTTTGTTTCCTTTGGTCTAAAAAATAATTATGAAGTAACCCCAATCCATGTTGATGTTAATATTGTTACCAATGATCATCTGGATATGGAAGCATTCAAAAACTGGATGCCCGAATTTGAATCCGCTGAATTTATTCTGGAAGATGGAAAATATATTTGTGGATGGGAAGTTGAAAAGATGTCAAAATCTAAATATAATGTTCAAAATCCTGATGATTTAGTTGAAAAATATGGTGCTGATACATTAAGGATGTACGAAATGTTTTTGGGCCCTGTTGAATTGGCAAAACCATGGGATACTAATGGTATTGAGGGCGTATTTAGATTTATTAGAAAGTTTTGGAGACTATTCCATGATGCAGATAATCAGTTTTTTGTAACTGATGAGCACCCAAATCGGGATGAATTAAAAATCTTACACAAAACAATTCAAAAAATTGAAAGTGATAATGAACGTTTTTCATTCAACACAGCTGTAAGTGCTTTCATGATCTGTGCCAATGAGTTAGCTGAAAAGAAATGTAATAAAAGAGCCATATTAGAACCATTAGTTGTATTAATTTCTGCTTATGCTCCCCATATTGCAGAAGAATTATGGTCGCTTTTAGGACATTCAGAAACCATAACCTACACTGATTATCCAAAACTAGATACCTCAATTTTACAAGATTCTACATTTAACTATCCGGTATCGTTTAATGGGAAAACAAGATTTTTTAAAGAGTATCCAGTTGAAATGGCAGTTTCTGATATCGAAAAGGATGTTATTCAAAGTCAGGAAGCTCAAAAGTGGATCGAAGGAAAAGCAATTAAAAAAGTGATCATTGTCTCCAAAAAAATTATTAATATTGTAATTTAAATATAAACGAACCAGATTGTGAAACAAAAGGATTTTATATTTAATATCAGTATTTTACTGTTTCTAAATTTACTCATAAAACCTTTCTGGGTTTTAGGAATAGATATTGGAGTGCAGAATAGTGTAGGAGCACAACAATACGGCTTATATTTTGCAGTTTTCAATTTTACTTTCTTATTCAATATGCTATTGGATATGGGGGTTACCAATTTCAACAACCGAAATATTGCCCGACATAATCAGTTGCTAACCAAACATATTTCAGGAATCATATCCTTGAAAATGCTTTTAGCTGTATTGTATCTGGTAATCAGTTTTTTAGCAGCATTTATTATTGGATACAAAGACTTACAACTGAAAATATTATTCTGGGCCGGGATTAATCAAATATTGAACTCTTTTATATTGTATTTAAGATCAAATATTTCAGCATTATTGTATTTTAAAACGGATAGTATTCTATCTGTTTTAGATCGGTTTTTGATGATCATATTTTGTAGCATTTTATTGTGGGGAAATGTTACTCCTAAACCATTTCAAATTGAATGGTTTCTGTACGCACAAACTGCAGCCTACATTATTTCAATTTTAATTGCATTTACTATCGTATTCAATAAAGCCAAGCCAATAAAGTTGACTTGGAACTTTACATTTTTCAGAGCGATTATCAAAAAGAGTTTTCCTTTTGCCATTTTATATTTGCTCATGTCTTTTTATAACAGAATTGATTCTGTTATGATAGAGCGGTTGCTCCCCGATACGATAGCTTCTTATCAAACAGGTATCTACGCTTCAGTTTTCAGATTGCTCGATTCTTTGGTTATGATTGCTTATCTATTTTCAGTGATTTTATTACCACTTTTCTCAAAAATGTTAAAGAATAAGGAAAATTTAATTCCGATTATCAAAAGCTCGTTTACGTTACTTTTTTTCTTTTCCATTTCGGTTGTTGTAATTTTGATTACGTATAGAGTTCAAGTATTGGAACTTCTTTATAAAGAGCATATTATGGAGAGCGCAGATGTTTTTAAAATATTAATTCCTTGTTTGATTCCATTTTCTTTTACTTACATTTTTGGAACTTTATTAACCGCAAATGGAAATATGAGATTGCTGAATATTAGCGCTATTGCCGGAATAATTGTAAATATTGTAGTAAACATTGTTCTTATTCCATTATTACAGGCTAAAGGAGCTGCTATAGCCAGTTTATCTACCCAAACGATAGTTTGTGTACTTCAAGTATTAATCGCTTTTAGAATGCTTAAAATTCCACTTAAAACCATACCTTATTTAAATTGTGGATTGTTCGTCATGGCTTTGTTGCTAGGCAATTATTTAATCAATCACTATTTTAATTACCATTTGGGCTATATGTTATTGATAAGCACAGCTTATGCAGGGGTAATAGCATTAATGACCAATCTGATTCCTATTACATTTATTAAGAAATTATTGACTTCAAAAAATATTAATTAATCATAATAACCTTCATTTAGATGAAGAAAAAACAAATACAATGAAAGAAGACTTAAAATTTGATTCCATTTTGGTTCACGGATCAGGTGAACATGATGAACTAGGTGCTGCAGTAACCCCTATTTATCAAACATCAACCTTTAGATTTAAAAATGCTGATCATGGTGCAGCATGTTTTGCTGGAGAAGATCCAGGTTATATCTATACTAGAATTGGAAATCCAACCATCAATGCATTAGAAGTAACACTTGCAAAATTAGAGAATGCTGCTAGATGTGTCGTAGTTTCCAGTGGTATGGCTGCTGTAAATACTGTTTATATGGCGTTCTTAAAAGCCGGTGATCATATCGTTTCTACCGATGCTGTTTATGGCCCTTCACGCGTTGTGATGGAAAAATGGTGGTCACGTTTTGGTGTTGAATCAACTTATGTAGATACAACTAACCTAGAAAATATTGAGAAAGCGATTCGCCCAAATACTAAAATGTTGTATTTGGAAACACCAACGAATCCAACTATCGCAATCACAGATATTAAAAAAGCATCTGAAATTGCTCATAAACACAATATGATTGTTGTTGTTGATAATACTTTCTGCAGTCCTGTTCTTCAAAGACCTTTGGATTTAGGTGCAGATGTGGTTTTACACTCTATGACAAAATTCTTAAACGGTCATGCTGATATCGTTGCCGGTGCAGTAATGGTTAAAACGGATGAGTTAGATAAAATTGTTCGTCCAACAATGGTAAATCTAGGATGTAACATGGATCCAACTCAAGCCTATATGGTGATTAGAGGCCTTAAAACTTTATCTATTCGTGTTAAAAAACAACAAGAGAGTGCACAAAAAATTGCAGAATGGTTGGAAAAACATCCAAAAGTTGCCTCTGTGAGCTATCCCGGTCTTCCTTCACATCCTCAATACGAACTTGGAAAACAACAAATGGATGGCCCAGGCTCATTGATCAGTTTTGAATTAAAAGGGGGAATTGATGCAGGTAAAAAATTAATGGAAAATACTCATTTAATTCTTTTGGCAGTTTCTCTAGGTGGTGTTGAAAGTTTAATCTCACATCCTGCATCTATGACACACTCAAAAATGAGTAAAGAAGCTCGTTTAAGTAGTGGAATTACAGATGGTTTGGTCAGATTTGCAGTTGGTATTGAAGATTTTGAAGATATTCAAGCTGACTTAGAACAAGCATTATCAAAATGTTAATGATTTAAAAATTGAAAAATAGAGTAGGCCTTTTTTGTTTACTTTTTTCAATTATTCTGATTCTATTCGGGATAGTAGCAACCAGTATTGGCGTTGTTACTATCCCGTTTCATCAAGTTATACAAATCATATTAGCGCAATTTGGAATTGGTGATGTTTCTCAAATTCCTGAAAATTATGTGCTTACAGTTACTCAGCTTCGGTTACCCCGAATAATCATGAGTTTATTAGCCGGTTCCTCACTAGCGATTTGTGGCGCCGTATTTCAGTCGGTTTTCAGAAATCCGATTTGTGATCCCTATATTTTGGGAATCTCTTCAGGTGCCTCTTTAGGCGCAGCGATTGCTTTTATTCTGGGTCTCGATATTCTAATTTTTGGAATTACAATACCTGCATTAATAACTGCATTACTTACTTTATTTCTAATTCTTGGCATTGCCGGAATGTCTAAGCGAAATTCCAATGACACCCTTTTGTTAACCGGGATTGCTGTCAATTTTTTAATATCTGCTGTAATCACGCTGTTGATTGTTCTTAACAAACAAGAGATGCAAAAGATTATCTTCTGGACTATGGGAAGTTTAGCATCTGTATCCTATAAAGAGATTTTATTCTTTTTACCGATCTTTTTCGGATCTGTTTTTATGCTGTTTTTCTATTCCAAAGATCTGAATATAATGCAGTTGGGTGGTGATACTGCTAAAACATTAGGGGTTAACTCTAAAAAAATCACCATCATTTCATTATTTATATCCTCACTTTTAATTGCCGCAGTAGTATCCATTTGTGGCGTGATTGGCTTTATTGGATTGATTGTACCTCATATTGTTAGGATTATCTGGGGAAATAACAACCGGATTTTATTTATTTTCTCCATTTTTATTGGAGCATTGTTTTTATTAATCGCTGACACCTTAGCGAGAACCCTTGCCATTAATTCAGAATTACCGGTCGGTAGTATTACTGCTATTGCCGGAGCACCTTATTTCATTTATCTTTTACTTCGAAGAAAATAGGGACTTAGGACGAAGTCCTAAGGACAAAGGTCTGGAAATAAAGGGTTTATTCAAAAAAATATTTACTTCCTTCTGTGATTAAAAAATGAATATCATTGAAATTTGTCAACCACCTGTTTACTGTCAAAGAGATTATTGTTTTGTACTCTAATTCGGGTACAATATTCCAGGCATTAACTTCAACATCCATTTGAAAGGGCTTTAAATGTTCTATCAATTGAGTTAACTGATATAATTTTTTTTCCGATAAAAAGGGGTGATTATATAGATCGAGATTGGTATTTATTGTTATCAAATGATCGAGGAGATGATCACCTGTTAGAACTCTGTTTCTAAAACTAAATTGATCATACCAAACCTTATCTTTAATGGTAACATTATCATAAATATCTTTAATCTCCATGAATAAACCGCAATAGGTACTTCCCCAAGATCTAAATGAAACTGTGGAAGAATCGTAAAATATGAAATATAGTCCTTTATAGATCATACTTAAATCATAAATAACATATCGGGAAGCGATATATCTATATGCTAGTTTTGGAAGGTTATACTCATCTTTAGAACAAGAATAAAATGGTATTTTTTTAAAAATTGCAAATTCTTCGGCTTTTTTTATTTCAAATTCCTGAGACATATTATTTTTTTGCAAAAATAGATTTTTTTTTGAAATATTCGCAGAGTTCCCAAAAATGCCGCGAATGCGCTAATAATAAACGAATAATTTACCAACCTCTAATTAGCTTATTTGCTTATTATCACATTTGCTTATTATCACATTTGCTTATTATCACATTTGCTTATTATCACATTTGCT
>DAONEU010000024.1:20524-20664 GCA_035403245.1 Bacteroidales bacterium
TATTATCACATTCGCTTATTCCCAATCCCAATACTCAACAAATTACTTGATCTTCAAAGCCTTTTGCACAATGGCGTCCTCTTTATTGAGAACCGGATAAAAAGCTTCATCCTGATAAATATTTCTTCCAATTAAAGCTT
>DAONEU010000025.1:0-20470 GCA_035403245.1 Bacteroidales bacterium
ATACTTCTCCTTTAGCTTGTATTACGTTTTTAAAAAGTAATTCTTGCTTCCATTGGTAAATATTTAATTCCATGCTCCTCTTGCATAGAGTCAGTTTCACTAAATCCTAAGCTTTTGTAAATAGCGATTGAATACGGAGATGCATGAACATAAAATCGGGTTGGTCTTAAATCTACTGGGATCAAAACATCTAATGCTTCCCGATATAACCTCTTCGCTATCCCCTGACCCTGAAATTCTTTATCCACGAATAGTAAAGAAATGTATGAATTATCCCGAAGTTCAATCATCCCAACAATTTTTGAATTGTATTTTGCGACTAAAATAGTAGGACTCATTTTTTGTCTTTCTAATATGTTTTTGGGTTGAATAAAATCATAAAAGAAGGCATTTCCTTCATCGGAATAATCAAGGGCAACAAATTCATCATACACTTTTTTAATTAAAAGTGATATTTCATTTTCTTGACCATCACTATATTTTTCAATGTTAATTGTTATATTCACTATTTTTATAAATTTAAAACGGTTGTAGCTTGGCATTGTAGCGGGATTTTGAAAAACTACCTTGTCAAACTAGCAACAAATTTAATTAAAAGTTCCAAACTTCCAAATTAGCTGTGAACCCCGAAATTATGTTAAGGTGATGTTACAAGCTGGCCGTTCTTGTCTTTCTTCATTCTGTCTTTCATTTTTGCAGTATATTATTCTGTCCGTGCGTTTGGGTAGGGAAGCTCTTTTGTAGGTTTTGGTCGTGTGTCGGCATGTAAGACCTGTAAATGTGCTTGACTACGAAGCATCGGGTTCTGTTAATAGCATTGCCAAATCATCAAAAGAAGAAATTCCATTTAACTCTTTCGTGTCAATCCAATCAATTCCATTACCTGGTGTATAATTTATGATTCCAGTTTTAAATTGATACATTTCATTGTTTTCTTTCAAATTGATTATCCAATCCATAGGCAACTTCTTTAACCTAACAATTTCATGAAAATCCCCCGACATTTTATTAATAGATAACCCTTTTTGAATTAACAATAACAAACCGAAATCAATTGATTTTGCAACTTGCAAATAACCAACTAATTGAGAATAATCTTTTAAACTGAGTTGATTAAGATATTTAGCTTCAATCAAAATAAGCCTTGGCTTTATCGTGTCTCCACTGATTAAAAATACAATATCAACTTTTAATTTTGGTATGTATGTATCATTGTCACTTATACTTAATCCAGATTGTTGCTCCAAATCAAAAATAATACTGTCCAAAGTCTTATTACAAGAGAAATAAACTGAATAGTTTTGAGGCAAATACGATTCTAAATAAGATGAAAATTTCACTGAAAATTCATAATAATAGCTAATTTCATTCATTGTTTGATGCTGATGGTAAGGTTATTAACTTCAATCTTACGTTTTATCAAAGATTGATTATTTTTACTTTTAACTGACGAGCAAATAAATGCCCTTTGATTGCTGTTATTTATGAAAACCAAAGGACTTTCATAATCCTCACCAATAGAAACAATTTCGATGTTACTATCCATACATGATTTTATGATTTCGTTCATATTTCCAGTATGTCTTTTCCCTTTAAGAGTATGTGCAAATAAATATGCAATACCTACATCTATTCCTAAAAAGTCTTGAAATTTTTCATCTTTTAAAACGTTCTTTACAATTCTTTCATTTTTAACTATTTCAATTTCAGAAAAATCGGTTTTTTTTATTAACTCTATTTGTTTTAATAAATTATCTTTATTCCCTTTTGATAACCTTGGATAAAAGCTGATAAAAGATTCTTTATTAGATATAATTTTTTTTATTTCTTCAATTGGGGCATGAGGGCAACCAATAACAGCACAAAAATGATGATAATGAAAGAAAATTTTGTTTCGCACTTCTAAGGGCAAATCACTAGAGTTTTGGTCGGAATGCACAGTAACAGGACTTGGTTTTCTGAGTTTTCTCAGATAACAAGGTATTTGTTCATCTCTTTTTTGGTGTTTTTCAATCTTTGTAATATCAATCGATTTTGATTGAAGTGCAAATGAATGTTGAGCGAGGAAGGAACGAACTAAAAATCTGATTTTAAAACCTTTCTTCCATCCTCTGTATTCAGGGTCAGATGCAGCATGTTGATTGGGGTGATTATATAAAATTTGGTCGGTAGTGGTGCCTAAATCAGTTAACCAAGAACAAAGTTGAACAACAAATTTGAAGTTTCTAGTACTCCCTGGTATTTCGATAGAAACAACAGGGGCATCATCTGTAAAACGGCGATGAGAAAGAGTTAAGCTTGCCCTTGCATCAAAAATACCAGACAAAAAACTTTCAATACTTACCCCTTTAAGTTCTTTTTTAGCAAAAGACAAGTCTGCTTTTGCCAGTAGAAAGCCTGAAGAAGGTAACTGTAAAAAATTCAAATCTTTTTTAAGTTCATCAATGTTTGCATTTGGCATCGGTTTTATTAACCATTTATTATTGCCAATTTCGTATGTAACATTAAAACTGTATGTTGTGTTAAAATACTGACAAATTTTAGTTAAAATATCAGTTGCAATAATGCTCATTCGGTTTGGTTCCATTCCCCATTTATTAAAGGGAAGGTCAATTACAAAAACATCTTTATCAATTTTACCACCACCAACAAGCAAACCAATGATATAGGCTTTAACGTGATTTATATTACTCATTTTCTAAAAATTTAGAAACAGCATTTGCAATTACCCACCCAAATATTGGGGGGACAGCATTACCAATTACTTTATAAGCATCTGCAATTGTTTTATATGGAAAAATAAAATTATCTGGGAATGATTGTATTCGGGCGATTTCACGAATAGTATAACGTCTATTCTCAAACGGATGCGTAATTCCGCAGTTTTCAGGCTGTGCTGACGCTGTAATTGTTCCATTTATTTCTCCAAGTGCAAACCTCCTATAAAAATTTGGTGCACGATATTTTTGTGGATTATCCCAAATTTTTCTAAATCTTTCATTCATATCATCTGGATTCATACTTTTCCAAGATTTACCTTCTGATATTGTTGAACTAATCTTGTGTAGTGGAACTTTGTTCTTAAATTTTTCTAATGCATTCTGACCATCCTTACAACTACCAATTTTATCAACCATGTACTGGCCTCCGGGTGAATATCTCCAAAAATCTTTTGACTGAGGCGCATCGGCAGGAATATCAGAAAGTATTGAACCTAAATACAATTCGTAAGGATTATCTATTTCATTGGGTAAATTATTTTCTGCTACAACTTGGTCTAATAAACTGTAATCAAAATAACCTAAATCCTTTCTTACACCAACAATTATAAGCCTTTGGCGATTAGAAGGAACGCCATAATTTGATGTTTTTAATAATTTATAATTGGTTTTAAAACCTAGTTTTTCTGTTCGCTTTACTATTTCGTCAGGAATAGATGTACCATCAGGCATTTTTGAAGACATTATTCCCTTAACATTCTCAAAAATAAAACCAATAGGTTTTTTCTCTCTAGATAGTCCTTCTTTTAAAAGTCTTTCACATTCTTCAAATAAAAATCCTCTTTCGTCAAATATGCCCTTTCTCAAACCTGCATTAGAAAATGGTTGACAAGGAAAACCAGCTATTAATAAATCAAAATCTGGAATGCTTTTTTCATTGATGTCTTTAATGTCATCTCGATGGAGAGCATGATTGTTGAAAAATGATTTGTTTGTGTTATATACTAATTCGGCAGCTTGGTCTATGTCATTTGCAAATTCAATCCTGAAATTATTCTTTTTATAAAATCTGTCTCTATAGTTAAACCCGCCTGTAAAACCTAAATCCAAACCGCCACAACCGCTAAATAATGAAACAACATTTAAAGTTGTTGTTTTCTTTTTTTCTGACATTACAGGCTTAGTCTTAAAATCTATTAAGAACTGGGGTTCTTCAACAACATCAATTGTGTCAATTAGATCAAATGTTTTATTCATTTTCCTATAGATTTAAAGTTCTCTATTTAATTTGTTTTTGTTGCAAATACTTGATTTTTTCTTCTGCAAGTAACAAAGTATCGTGACAATAATTGGTTTGATAAATCTTCTTTGCAATTAAATCGCTAAAAAATTCCGTTTTCAGTTTGTCAATGTTTAAACTAAAAAAATCAGCAAGTTTAATCAACCTCTTTTCATCAAAATCACGTTTACCATTCTCAATTTTACTAAGATTCGCAGAATCCATATCAAGTTTTGCTGCAAGTTGAGTTAAGGTCAAATTGTTTTCTGTCCTTAATCGTTTTACATATTCTCCAAATGTTTCTTTCATTTGACTTGCAAAATTATTCTTGTCATATTTTGACAAAAATACAAAAAAAAATCAAACTCAAATCAATATTTAAAATATTTTTTCGAACATTCAGTGTAGGGTGTTGGCAAAAAATCAGCTCTTTTACAAACTTTGGTTATGTGTCGGCTTGTGCTGTATGCAAATGTGCTGTTTTGTGAGTCGGCTCTTTTCATTTTTTTTCTTCTTTATGCAGCAAAAATTCATCGTCATTCTGTCTTTGTCTTTTTCTACGGTTTGCTTGTAACATGCAAATATAAATAAATGAACCTAATAAAATGAGATCATTTAACCAAGAAAAAAATCAAATCAAAAATCCTCATTTTTAATTTTTTTTAACGAATGCTATATTTAAAAAAATATACTTTTGCATTTGTATGTAATTGTTTACTTATTTTATTTAATATATTAATATTCAATGTATTCAAAGGAAACTAAAAAGAAGAAAATGGGAAGACCGCTCGTTAAATCGGGCGAAAAAGGAACAAAAGAAAAAATATTTGAGATGGCGATCGATTTGTTCGCAAATCAAGGGTTTAAAGGAACATCTGTTCGTGAGATTGCGCATTCACTTCATATCACAGAAGGTGCTGTATACCGCCATTACGAAAGCAAAGAGGAGATCCTGAATGCTATTTTCAATTATGCTGAGGAACTGATTTTTTCTCCATTACCTATTGAAAAAACAATTGAGATTACGAATGAAAAATCGATTTTCAGAGGATTATTAGAACCACTTCCTGACTTAATCATTTCTGAACCAAATATGATCAAAATAATGCGTATCATGTTTAACGAAATGAATACAAATGAAAAAATTGGATTTTATTATTTGAATCAATATAATACTTTGGGAGATCAATATATTTCAGAGCTATTTAAAAAATGTATGGAATTAAAAAGGATCAAACCATGTAATATTCGGGCTTTGACCGCTGTTTTTAATAATTACAGATTTGCGTGGGCTTATAATACTTTTATAGTAAAAAGTCCAAACCCTTTAGATGTCAAGCTCATTAAAGAAGATCTGGAAGAGGTGATTTGTTTTTTAGAAGAGACTTTTGTTTAAAAAATAGTGTCATGTTGTTTGTTAAAAAATATTTTTCTGTTGATTATATTCCTGTTTCTGATTGGAATAAATTTGTTGTTAGGAATTCTGTAAGTTTAGAGATTGAACATTTATCAGCTATTGAACATTCCAAAATAAATAATCTAAAACCTATTTACTTTCTGGCATATCAAGATGATTTACCAATCGGAATCGCTTACGGAATCATTCTTGATGTTGATTTTGCAAAGCTTTCAAATCGCTACAGTCTGGATGTTTTAAATACGATTCGTTGCTGGAAACCCGATTTTATGAAACTTAAAATCCTTGAACTGGGTCACATCTCTTCATTAGGAACTACATTAGAATTTCTCCCTGAATTTGCTTCAAATTTCTTAGAACTACTTAGTTCAGAGATTGATAGCATTGCTCAAACTGAGAATCTCGACATTTGTTTAATCCGCGACATCCCTTTTCCAAAATTAGAACAATATCAAGGGATTTGTGACGCAGGTTATTGTGCATCTCTCGGTTATCCCATTGCAAAACTGGTTTTAAAATGGTCTAATATTAATGGATACTATCATGATTTAAAATCAAAAAAAAGAAATCAAATACTTCAACGCAGATCGCAATTACTCAAAGAGGAGATTTCGGTTGAAGTAATTGAAGATTATGCCCCATATGCAGAGCGTCTCACAGAACTTTGGACACAAGTAGCTCAGCACAACAACGGATATGAGCATGAACGCTTAACCCCTGATTTTTTTAAAACACTTTCCTCAGAATTAAAAGGAAGATCTCATTTAGTGGCTATAAAAAGATATGATGAATTGATTGCATTTGGATTAAATCTGATTGGTGATACCGAATATTTTGGTATGGCTGAAGGTTTGGATTATCGCTATCGGGATGAATACGATCTTTATTTCAATAATATTTTTGAATCATTGAAAGTGGCCTGTGAACTAAAGATGAAGATATTTAATGTTGGAATCACCACTTATGATTTTAAGGCTTCAATGGGATGTGAAATGGAGCCCATGATCTATTTTATTAAGTCGTTTGAAAATAAAAATTATAGTGCAGTTTTCGCTGATCAAATTTGTAAAAGCATAAAACAACCTGATAATTATCATCGTGTATTTCGGGATTCTTCGATAGAAGAAAGAGTTCAACTTCATGAGTTTGAATCAAAAATCAAGTGTATAAACACAAGTTTAGATCCTTTTTATAAATTAGAACATTATTTAAGGATAGATCAAGCCAGAGCCGCAGGATTATATCAGTTATGTCCACCATTTGAAAGTGCGCAAACACCAACAGTAAGCTCGAATGGGAACCCTATTATCATGTTGGGAGCCAATGCTTACCTGGGATTGTCAGTGCATCCTAAAATTTGTCAGGCAGCCATTTCAGCCATTGAAAAATATGGAACAGGCTGTTCCGGCTCTCCGATTTTAAACGGAACTTTAGATATTCATAACGAATTAGCTTCAAAAATGGCTTCCTTTGCCGGAAAAGAGAGTGCATTATTATTCTCTACAGGATATCAAACTAATGTGGGAGCCTTATCTGCTCTCACAGGACGAAATGACTTAGTGATCATGGATGAAAGGAATCATGCCAGTTTAATTGATGGGACACTCCTCTCTCGATCCAAACTGGTTAGGTATAAACATAATTCAATGGAATCTCTGGAAGAGACCCTTAAAAAGTATCCCGATGTACCTAAACTTGTTGTCACCGACTCATTGTTCAGCATGGAGGGAACCATCATTGATTTGCCAAAAATCGTTCAATTGAAGCAAAAATACGGTTTCAGACTTTTCTTAGATGAATCGCATGCGATTGGGGTATTTGGGGAGCATGGGAAAGGGGTTGCAGAACATTATCATTTAACCGATGAAGTAGATTTAGTGATGGGAACGTTTAGTAAAGCATTTGCTTCGATTGGAGGTTTTATTGCCGGTGATGAAAAGATCATTGATACACTTAGACATACAGCACGAGGGCATGTTTTTTCTGCCGGATTACCCCCCTCTGCCGTTGCTACAGTTTTAGCTGCTTTAGAAGTGATGAAAGAGGAACCTGAGAGGAGAAAAAATCTTTTGGAAAACGCAGCTTACTTAGCACAGGGCTTAGAAAAACTTGGCTTTGAAATATACTATCAGGGAGGACCGATCATTGCTTTGTATTGTAGAGATGAAAACCTAACCGTAGCTGCCTATCAATTCTTGTTTGAACAGGGTGTTTTTGTGAATCCTGTCACTAGTCCTGCTGTTCCTAAGCATCATGAACTCATCAGGATCAGTCTGATGGCAACGCATACTAAAGAGATGCTTCAACACGCTTTAACCATATTTGAAAAATTAAAAACGCCCTATTGGCCAATAAAAAATACACAATGATATCAGAAGATCTTTATAAACAATTACTAGCAGCAGCAGCATTAGCCCCATCTGCTGATAATATGCAACCTTGGAGATTTCAAAATGAACAAAACCATATTTTGGCTTTTTATGAGAGAGACCGAGCTCTTCCAACAGACACGTTAGATATGTTTGGATTTATCAGTTTAGGTGCAGCCATTCAAAATATAGTTGTCTATGCAGAAAATATAGGATTAAAAGCAACGGTCACCTATCTTACTTCAGATATGGGGGATCCGTTTGCAAAAATCCATTTTGAAAAGGATACTATTTCGAATGATTTAGCCCAATATATTCCAACCCGAAAAACCAACAGAGCCCCTTTTGAAGTGGAACGAAAAATAAAGGATGACACCCTCGCTCATTTAAAAAATTCTATTTCCAATTTTGATATTTCATTACAGACGACTAGTAATCCTGAACACTTTTCAGTCATAGCAAATCTGGATGCTCATTCGTCTTATATCCGATTGGAGTACAGACCTTTCCACGATGAATTATTTGAAGTGCTTCGGTTTTCGGATCAGGAAAATGAAAAGTACAGATATGGCCTCACCTTTGAAAGTTTAGAGGTCCCAGGGTTTGCCATTTCATTTGCCAAATTCTTAAAATACTATTTTTTCAATGATTTAGTAAGCAAATTAGGATTTGGAAAGTTAGTGGCGTTTAATTTATCCCGTAAACTCAAAAAGACGGGCTGTTTATGTTTGTTCTCCTGTAACAGTCAACGACCAGAGGAATATATGGAGGCGGGAAGAGCATTGGAACAATTTTGGTTAACCTGCACTCAAATGGGCATCTCTGTTCAACCTTATGGTGTTTTACCGCAATATTTAACCAAACTAGATGTTGATCCTGAATTTTTTACTGAAAAATATAGGAAGAAACTGGCAAGTCATAAAGAAAAATTCAGAATCATTTTCCCGGATAATGAGACACCATTTCCTGCAATACTTTTAAGAATTGGACTAACCGATCAAATTTCAAAAAGAAGTTCAATCCGATTATCAACAAATAATATCAATGCAAATTAAAACAAATGAAAAAATGAGCATATGAGCATTCCGAGCAATCGAACATTTTGTCTCTTTTTTACAATTTTTTCTCGAAAAGCTCCCCTATTTTTGCATTTTTAATTCTAAAAACTGAATGAAATGGAACAAACTTATTTATTAAATCAATCCAAACAACACGTTGATTATCTTTGTAATGTAATTCAAGAGCGGCGTGTGGGTGGTGAAGGAAACCGCAAAGCTACCACCTATTTTAAAAATTTGGTACATCAACAAGGATGGCAAGTTGAAGAAACTGAACTTGTAGTAATGGACTGGCAAAGTAATGGGGCTACGCTATCCTGCGAGGGTTTATTTTTTGAAGTGGAAAGTTCTCCCTACTCATTGGGATGCGAAATAGAAGGTGAACTAATTGCAGTGAATAGTTTAGAAATGCTCAAAAAAACTGAAATCAAAGGTAAAATTATATTTCTTTATGGAGAGATTGCAGCTGAACAGATCAGTCCTAAGAATTTTGTTTTTTATAATCCGGATCATCATCAGGAGTTGATTGCAATTTTAGAGAACGGAGATCCTATAGCTTTAGTTTGTGTTACAGAAAGAAACAGTGCTATTGCGGGTGGTGTCTACCCATTCCCCCTTTTCGAGGATGGTGATTTTGACATCCCATCAGTTTTCATGAAAGACACTGAAGGTGAAAAACTGCTTCCCTATAATCACAAAATGGTGAAATTGATGTCAAAAGCGACTCGAATTCCATCAACTGCCTTTAATGTTGTAGCCCGAAAAGGGGATTTGAGTGCTC
The DNA here is from genome assembly GCA_035403245.1 of Bacteroidales bacterium. GTDB lineage: Bacteria > Bacteroidota > Bacteroidia > Bacteroidales > WCHB1-69 > UBA5429. The sequence goes on from DAONEU010000025.1 coordinate 9,625, forward strand.
CCAAAATAGTGATCAGCGCTCATATTGATGCAAAAATTGGAACTCCTGGTGCAATCGATAATGCTACAGGTGTAAGTGTTTTACTTCTTTTATCAGAACTCTTGAAAGAGTATAAAGGCAAATATCTTCTTGAATTGGTTGCCTTCAATGGAGAAGATTACTATAGTGTCCCCGGACAAATGAAATATATAGAACAACACGAAGGCAATTTTGATAAAGTTCTCCTTAATATCAATATTGATGGAGCCGGTTATAAAAGCGGAATTTCTGCTTTTTCTCCTTTTGATTTACCTCAAGAAATTCAGATGATATTTAATCATGTCATTCAAGAACATAAAAATATTGAATTGGGAGAACCTTGGGTACAGGGAGATCACTCCATCTTTGTTCAGTTTGGGCGCCCTGCCATTGCGGTAACTTCGAGCTGGTTTATTGAAAACATGGAGTGTCAGGATATCACTCACACCCCCAAAGACAACCTAGGCATAGTCAACTTTGAGAGACTTCCTGAAATTGCAATTGCTATTACTGATTTGGTTAACTTAATCCGATAGAACACAAATTACACGGATTTTAAAGATATTCACCGATCTATTTTTTTCGATTATTTGAATATATTTTTCTTTTAATTTCAGGTTTTTCTCCAAAATTTAAAAGCAATCCAATTTCAATATTAGTGGCTTTTAAATAATTAATTAATTGATTTGCATGTTGTTCCGAAAGTGAATCAGCCGTTTTCAACTCTACAATTACTTGATCATTTACAACAATATCTGCAAAATAATTTCCAACACTTCGGTTTTTATACCATACCTGTATTGGTTTTTGTTTTTCAACTTTGAATCCGTTATTTTCTAATTCAATACATAAAGCTTTTTCGTATACTTTTTCCAAAAATCCATACCCTAAAGTATTGTATACGGTAAAGAAACATTTAATAATAGTAAAAGTAATCGGATCCATTTTATTTTGCTCTTCCATCTGTTAGTTTTTTTAGTGATTTTAGTTCATTAATAACGTTGGTAAAAATAATTAATTATTTAATCAATAAAATTATTTATTGATTAAAAATAAAAATTCTGTGAAAATCTGTTCAATCTGTGTCATCTGTGTTCTATTAAAATTCAAAAAAAACATTATTCCCAATTTGGATTTTTATCGTTATTTTTGCACTTTAAACCAAACCAAAAAAATATGAAGAAATTTTTCGTTTTATTGATAATGGCATTGGCTTTTGCATCTTGTGTGGAAGTAGATCCAAATGAGGATCCAACCGGTACTGTTAGTCTGGATATTTATGAAGGGCAATTCCTGTTCTTTAACTCATTGTATGAATATGATCCTTATGTTGATCATGTTCATTATATGATCGTTGATGGGAGTAATTTTTTAACGTATGGTTTGGATATCGTAAATGTTGGGCCTAAAACTCTCAGACAAGTAAACTCACTCCCCACTTACGGATGGTCTACCATTTTGCCGATTATTCCAGGAAATAGCTATATCCTTAGAGATTGGAATTCTGATGGTGTTTATGTCAGAATGCATGTTATCAATGTTATTGAAAATCCAGATAATCCCGGACAAATCATTGGGGCAACGATTAAATATCAAGCTCCTTTTAATTTATAAACTTTTGAAAAAAAATTCATAAAACTATGGTAAGAGTTCGTTTTGCTCCCAGTCCTACAGGCCCACTTCATATTGGTGGTGTCAGAACCTGTTTATATAACTATCTTTTTGCTAAAAAACATGGTGGTCAATTATTACTCAGAATCGAGGATACAGACCAAACCCGTTTTGTTCCCGGAGCTGAAGCGTATATCATTGAGGCTTTTAAATGGCTTGGAATCACTTTTGATGAAGGTGTTCATGTAGGTGGCCCTTTTGCTCCTTACAAACAATCTGAAAGGATGGCCATTTATAAAGAATTTGCAGACTTTTTGATCGAAAAAGGGTGGGCTTATTATGCATTTGATACACCTGAAGAACTAGAGAATCGAAGAAAAGAGGCTGAAAGTGAAAAAAGAAACTTTCAATATGATGTTACAACCAGAAACTCATTATGCAACTCTTTAACCTTATCACCTGAAGAGACTTCAGAACGTTTGCAAGGACATTATGTGGTTCGATTTAAATATCCTGAGAATATTGAGATTTTAGTTCACGATTTGATTCGTGGTGAGGTAAAAATCCATTCGCAACTTTTAGATGATAAGGTATTGTTCAAATCTGACGGCTTACCCACTTACCACTTAGCAAATGTTGTGGATGATCATTTGATGGAGATCACTCATGTGATTAGAGGGGAAGAGTGGTTGCCATCAGCTCCATTACATGTGATGTTGTATCAGGCTTTTGGTTGGGATGCTCCACAATTTGCACATCTTCCTTTACTTTTGAAACCGGATGGAAACGGGAAATTAAGCAAAAGAGATGGCGATCGTTTAGGATTCCCTGTTTTTCCATTACAATGGACAGATCCAAAAAGTGGTGAGATCTCTTCAGGGTATAGAGAAAGCGGATATCTACCGGAAGCTGTTTTGAATATGTTGGCCTTATTGGGCTGGAATCCAGGCAATGATCAGGAGATGATGAGCATTGACCAATTAGTTGAACTATTTTCTTTGGAAAAAGTGAGCAAATCTGGCGCCAAATTTGATTTGGACAAAGCTCGTTGGTTCAACCACCAATATCTACAGTTAAAACCAAATTGTGAATTAGCGGAAGAGTTTCAACAACAATTGATTCAAAAAGGGATTCATGAAAGTATGGAGAAAGTAGAACGAGTTGTAGGTTTAGTGAAAGAGCGGGTACACTTTATTCAGGATTTCTGGGCTCAAAGTAGTTTTCTTTTTGTACAACCTGACAGTTATAATCCCGATGTGATCAAAAAACGTTGGAAAGAGGATACCCCTAGTCATTTGAATACCATTTCAAACATAATTCAAGAAACCAAACCTTTTGATAAAGTTAAGGCTCATGATGAAGTGATGGCTTTTATTCAAAGCAATCAAATCAATATGGGACAAATCATGAATTGTTTAAGATTATCGTTGGTGGGAGATTCTAAAGGTCCTGATCTGTTTGAAATCATTGATTTTCTAGGAACAGAAGAGGTAGCTAACAGAATTTCGAAAGCGATTCAGGTGATTGTATAACCTGAATTAATATTTAGGCAAATATTCAATTTTATCCTTGATAATAAAGGCTCCGGGAAAGAGAGCGCTGATCATGTTATGCACTCTGTAAGCATCTAATTTGTTACGGAAGTCACCAACACGTAATCTGAAGCTAGGCTCAAAATAGGTAACATAAGCGGGAATATCAGGGAAACTGGCCAAAAAGTCGGCTTGCATTTTCTCAACAATAGCTTTAGAGTTATTCCCTGAAAGTGCAATCAGTTGGATTCTGTATCCTTCCACTTTTTTTACTTTAGACCAAGCTTCGTGGTGTTTTTCCTCCACTTGGCCCAACCCCGGTTCTAAATCGTAACTGACACTATTTTGAGCAGTTACGGTTGCAGACAAGGTAAAAAAAACGAACAAAATGAGGATGTTTTTCATGAGTTATTTTTTTTTGCAAAAGTAGTTATTTTTTTTGAATATATTTTTTTGTTTCATTTATTTTTAGTACCTTTGCGCACTTTTAAAAAATATAAAATGGGATTTTTTTCATTATTCACAAAAGAGATAGCAATTGACTTAGGGACAGCGAATACTGTGATTTTGCATAATGACAAAGTCGTGGTTGATGAACCATCCATAATTGCAATTGAAAGAAGCACTAGAAGAGTGATGGCTGTTGGTAAAAAAGCGCTTTTAATGCATGGTAGAACTCACGAGAATATCCAAACTATAAGGCCATTGAAAGATGGTGTTATTGCTGATTTTCAATCAACAGAATTGATGTTGAGGGAGTTTATAAAAATGACCGGTACAAAAGGGTTATTGTTCCCTCCTGCATTAAAAATGGTTATCTGTATTCCTTCCGGAATTACAGAAGTAGAAGAGAGAGCCGTAAGAGATTCAGCTGAACAATCTGGTGCTAAAGAAGTTAGAATGATTCATGAACCAATGGCTGCCGCTATTGGAATCGGTATAGATGTTTTAGATGCCAATGGTAATATGGTTATTGACATTGGTGGTGGTACTAGTGAAATCGCTGTTATCGCTCTTGGTGGTATCGTGACTCAAAAATCTGTAAAAACTGCAGGTGATGAGTTTAATGATGACATTATCGAATATATGCGTAAAAAACACAATATCTCCATTAGTGAATCAATGGCTGAAGATATCAAAATCAATTGTGGTGCAGCTATTGAAGATCTGGAAAATCCACCTGATGATTATGAAGCTTTCGGTAGAGACCTTTTACAAGGGATTCCAATCTCAGTTAAAGTAAACTATAGAGAGATCGCTCAAGCTTTGAATGCGTCAATCACCAAAATTGAAGCTGCCGTTATCAATGCTTTGGAAGCTACTCCTCCAGCTTTGTCTGCCGATATTTTTAAAACCGGTATCTATTTGGCCGGCGGCGGTTCTTTACTTCGCGGATTGGATAAACGTCTTCAAAAGAAAACCAAACTTAAAGTTCATGTTGCTGAAGACCCTTTGAGAGCTGTAGCTCGCGGTACCAGCATCGCTTTGAAGAACTTTGACAAATTCCCATTCTTGATTAAATAGTTTTTTAATGAAGAAACTTAATATTGAAACTTATGGTTGTCAGATGAATATCGCTGACAGCGAGGTTGTTGCGTCTATTTTAGCCGAACATTTTGAGATCACTGAAAATCAAAAAGAAGCTGACCTCATCCTTCTGAACACTTGCTCCGTTAGAGATAATGCAGAACAAAGAATTCGTAAGAGACTTCGTGAATTGGGCTCTCTTAAAAAGAAAAAATCGACTCTTATCATTGGATTGCTTGGCTGTATGGCCGAAAGAGTTAAAGAACAACTTTTAACTGAAGAAAAAGCATTGGACTTCATTGCAGGCCCTGATGCATATCGTTCACTTCCTCAATTGATTGAAGAAGCATCAAAAGGAAATCTCTCTTTCAATGTTCTCCTTTCTGAAGAGGAAACTTACGACGATATTGCACCTGTACGTTATGACGGAAATGGAATATCCGCTTTTATTCCTATCATGAGAGGTTGTAATAACTTCTGTTCTTATTGCATCGTCCCTTATACCAGAGGTCGTGAAAGAAGTCGTGACCCAAAAACAATTATTCAGGAAGCCACTCAATTATTCGAATCCGGATATAAAGAGATCACTCTTTTGGGTCAAAACGTAAACTCCTATTTATGGAAAGAGGATGAATCATCATTAGATTTTGCTGATCTGATAGAGAAAATGGCTCTTATATCCCCTTTACTTCGGGTTCGTTTTGCAACTTCACATCCAAAAGATATTTCTGATAAACTGATCTATACTATTGCGAAATACCCAAATATCTGTAAGTATATTCACTTGCCCGTTCAATCCGGAAGTACAGCTGTTTTGAAAAAAATGAACCGGGTTTATAATCGGGAGTATTATTTGGAACGGATCCGGACCATTAAAAATGTGATCCCTGATATTGCCCTTTCTACTGATATTTTATCCGGTTTTTGTGGAGAAACAGAACAGGATCATCAAGATACTTTATCAATTATGAAAACTGTTGAGTTCTCCTCTGCTTTTATGTTCAGATATTCCGTTCGGGAAGGAACCAAAGCTGCTGAGAAATTTGAAGATGATGTACCTGATGAAGTGAAAGCCAGAAGATTAGAAGAGATTATTGCTTTACAACAAGAATTATCTTTGGAAAACAATAAAAAAGATATCGGAAAAGTTTTTGAAGTGTTGGTAGAAGGTGTTTCTAAGAGATCCGATAAAAAGATGTATGGCAGAACCAGTCAGAATAAAGTTTGTGTTTTTCCTAGAGAAGAAACAAAAGTTGGAGATTATATTCATGTTAATGTGATTCATTGTACTGCTGGCACCTTGTTAGCTGAAATTGTGCAATAATGTTAGTCTATGTCCCACAAATAACCCCTCGCGTTCGTTTCACTTTGGATGTGATTCTGGGTCGTTTGTTGAACATTTCATACGATATCACTACCGATTTATCTGTTTTTGAATCTTGTCAGACTGAAAAATTAGCTTACGCACCTGTTCCGATCGATAAAGAATGTAAAATTTGGATTGAAGCTCATCCATTATTGTTTGAAGAGTCGTTCCATCAACAACAGATTATCCCTACTCCCTGGAATGGGATTCAACTTTTTTTTCCTACTTCAAATGGAGCATTTCCAATAGATATTTTCGCAGTTTCTTTCTATCTGTTGTCCAGATATGAAGAATACAATCCAGACTCTCGTAGGGATCAACATAATCGGTTTCCGATTACAGAAAGCGTTTCGTATCAATTGAAATTTTACCGAAAACCGGTTGTCAATATGTTGGCGTATGCTTTAGGCGAAGAGATTCAAAAGCATTACCCATTTTTCCTGTTTCAAAAACCCGAATTTAAAACTTTAACCACTTATGATGTTGATATTGCCTATCAATATCGTGGGAAAGGTCTGTTTAGGTTCATTGGATCTTTAGGAAAATCATTCCTCCATCTTGATTTTAAAACTATCGGTAAAAATATTCAAGGTGCATTAGGAATAAAACATGAAGACTCGTTTGATCGATTTCAATTACACAAGGATTTGTTTGAAAGTGAGAATTCAAAACCGATCCATTTTATTTTAACGACTTCATTTTCAAAATATAATAAAAACATAAGCCCAAAAAGTAAAACTTTTAAAGAACTCATCCGGTTTTTGAAAGGGTTCTCTGAAATTGGCTTACACCCCTCCTATTTATCGTCTGAACGTCCGGAATTATTTATAAAAGAAAAAAATCTTTTAGAAGAAATTGGGAATATTCAAGTTAGAAAATCGAGACAACACTATTTAAGGTTTCAATTTCCTTCCACTTTTGAAGCATTGATTGAAGCCGGTATTCATGAGGATTATTCTCTGGGATGGCACGATGAAGCGGGTTTCAGACTATCCACCACGATACCGATACCATTTTTTAATATTCAAACCAATAGTATCAGACCACTAACTTTGGTTCCCTTAACAGCGATGGATGGTGCTTTGTATCATTGTTATGAAACGTTAGAGGAGTGCAAGAATGTTGTAGAAGAACTCCGTCAGAAAGTACAAGTATATGGTGGAACATTTGTGATTTTGTACCACAATAATTCAAAAAAACACCTTTTTTAGGTAATTAAGAGAATTTTTTTCTGTTATTTTTTTGTACTTTTGCAGTCGAAAAAATCATAATTAGAAACGGAATGTAGAAATTAGTTTTTCTTCCAAAAAAGGAAAGGAGGTTATCATGGTTGACACCATCAATATCGGTAAGCTTAAATGGCACCATATTACAAATCCCACCATAGAGGATTTGGATTTTTTAAGAGATAACTTCAGGTTTCACCCTTTGGATATTGACGACTGTTCGAGTTTTGTACAACGCCCCAAGATAGATATTTATGATGACTATTTTTTCTTGGTTTTTCATTTTCCCATCATTGATAAAAGAACCAATCTGGTAAGGACTGAAGAAACAAAAATCTTCTGGGGACAAGATTATTTAATCACCGTTGGCAACTCTCATTACGTAGTACAAGATTTATTTAATCTCACCAAAATCGCTCCTGAAGAGGTTGATGAAGATGAAATTGGAGGTACCAGCGATGCTCTTCTTTATAAAGTGTTGTATAAAATGATGAAAGAAACGTTCCTTTTAGTAGAACGTTTGGGTTCCGAATTGGACATCATCAGTCGAGATCTATTTGAGTCAAAATCTGAAAAAATTATCGAAAAGATTTCTCGATATCGAAAAAATATGATTCAGTTAAACACTATGTTTAAACCCCAATTAAGATTATTTCATAAATTCGAATCAGGTGAAATCAAAGGTTTTGCTGACGATATGGAGGATTATTGGGGTAATATTTTGGACTTCTACCAAAAGATGTTTGATATGATCGATGACTACGGTGAATTGGTAGCAGGGCTTTCTAATACTTTTGACTCTTTGATGGCCAACCGTACCAACGAGATCATGAGAATCCTCACTATCATTTCTACTATCGTACTTCCTTTGACATTCTATACCGGGCTTTTTGGTATGAACGTGGGGCTTCCCTTTCAAAACAAATCTTTTGCTTTTGCCATGATTATTGGACTTTGTGTTTTAACTAGTTTATTAATGCTACTGTTCTTTAAGAAAAAACGTTGGATGTGAAAACTGCCTATACTAAGACTTATGTCATAAAGCTTTTTTTACTGGAATTAGAACCTGAGAATTACCATATTTTTGCAAGAGGAAAGTGGAAAGGAATCCAGATCAACATCATTATTGATACAGGAGCTTCCCATACTTGTTTAGATATTGACTTCTTTAAGTCTTGCGAACCGGATGCCCCTGCTATAGCCAATCAGGGTACAAATGTAGGAATTGGAACTGATCAGTTTGAAACTCATCTTGCCTTAATAACAGGATTTAAAATCAGTCGGTTTCATGTTCATGATTTTCAAGCTGTATTATTGAGTCTTAAACATATCAATCAAGCATATCAGGCAGCCAGAATTCCTGAAGTTCAATGCATCTTAGGTAGTGACTTTTTTGTTTCCTATAATGCGATTATTGACTTCTCTAATCAAACTTTAACTGTTCAACTATGATCATATTAGGAGTAGATCCGGGTACAACGATCATGGGATTCTCTGTGATCAAAGTTGAAAACAACAAGATCGCATTGATCGAGATGAATGTAGAAAAAATGACCAAGCTTCCTGATCAGAATGCCAAGTTAAAACGTATTTTTGAATGTACGATAGAGATCATCAACAAGTACAATCCTGAAGTTTTAGCCATAGAGGCTCCCTTTTTCGGAAAGAACCCACAATCCATGTTAAAACTGGGTCGGGCTCAGGGAGTTGTAATTGCTGCTTCCCTTTCCAGAAATCTAGAAGTTTTCGAATATTCTCCCAGAAAAATCAAACAATCTATAACCGGCAAAGGGAGTGCTTCTAAGGAACAGGTAGCAGCAATGCTTAAGAATATGCAGATTTTCACCGAAGATTCACGATATTTTGATGCTACAGATGCACTAGCTGTAGCCGTATGTCATCAGCTTCAAAATCGCATCACAGTCCCCGGCAAAAAATACACCGGCTGGGAAAGTTTCATCACCCAAAACGGAGAACGGATCAAATAGCTCGATTGCTCATGTGCTCGATTGCTCAAATTGGAGTGACTTCCTGTCACTAGTCACCTGAGTCCAGTCCTAAAATCTGTATCAAAATAGCACACAGATGAAACAGATTAAAGAGATGACCACAGATTAGCTTCATTTTATTTTTTGAAATATTTGAGAATATTATCATTTCTTTTTTATCTTTGCAGAAGAAATAATTCAGAAAAAGGACAAAAAAATAAAATGGGTACTTTCAACATAAAAACAAATTCAAGTTTAGCAGTTCTAAATATTGCATTTCTATCACTATTTGTTTTTGTTTCTTGCAATCAAAGTAATCAAAAAGAAACTGTAAGTCCTTCTATAAAGAACTTAAATCCATTGGATTCTGATCAATCTGATTCAATAAATGTTATAGATAATAGTAACCCTGAAGTATATCTCTTTAAATATTCAGAATGTATCCAAAATTGTGAATATGAAAAGATTTATTCTAAAAAATGTAAAGGTGATACATTACTAATCAAATTGGGTGCCATTCAAAATTGTATTGGTAAATTTAAAATTGAAATTCATGAGAAGGGATCAATACTTGATTTAAAAATTGATGTCAAAGAAGAACTTGTGAAAAGAAAGGATGGAAAGATTGATACATTAATCGTTTTGACTGAATGTGAGTGTTTTTATAATTTTGAAATTGGAATTAAAAATATCAATAAAAAATACAAAACTATTCTTGTTAATGGTCAAAGACTTACAAGAAAATCAATAAATTACATTGATGATCTGATTGATACTACGACCATCGACTATATAAAAGAACATGAAATAAATTCAAATAACAAGTGACAAGTAACTATTGACCATCGGCCATAGACTTTAATCAGCGAAAATCTGCTTAATCTGTGTCATCCGCTTTCTATTAACCGGACAAAGGATAAAGGACTAGAGACCTATAAAGCCAAAAGCCAAAACCCAAGACCCAAAACCCAATAACCCTATTTCGGTGTCCTCACAAAATGTGGCATCTGGTCAGGAATCACAAGACTCAATTCCACTAACCCTGCAAATGCTCCGTTTTCAAACCAGGGCATTTGATAGATCATCTTCTTGATCCCATTCTTTTCGATGGTATATGCATTTACATTATGGTTATGCATCATTGATAGAATCACTTTTTTGGCGTGTTCCGGATGACAATCCAGCAGATTGGCTCCGATTAACTCCTCCCCCTCTTTGAGGAAAGTAGCACGTGATTTATCATTCATATCCAATATCTTCCCCTCTTTATCGCAAACAGTGATCGCTATAGGGCACTCCTTTGACCAATTTTCCATTATTGCTGAACTTTATCGTGTTTATATTTGAAAACGAACATGAATACTACGGCGACAACTAAAGCATACCCTGCAAAGATAAACCAGGCTGTATCCCATCCGTTAGGGACATTAGTGTCTGGAACATAATGCTTAACAACGGCTCCGGCAGCAAATGATCCTATAGTAGCCCCAAAACCATTGGTCATCAACATAAATAACCCTTGGGCACTGGAACGCATAGAGTGACTGGTTTCTTTATCTACAAACAAAGATCCGGAAA
>DAONEU010000026.1:0-1638 GCA_035403245.1 Bacteroidales bacterium
CGTAATCTTTTATATTGACCGTACATGAAACCGATTTCACGACCACCAACACCGATGTCACCAGCAGGAACGTCAGTTTCAGCTCCGATATATTTTTGTAATTCAGTCATGAAAGCTTGGCAGAAACGCATAACTTCACCTTCTGATTTTCCTGTTGGATCGAAGTCAGAACCACCTTTACCACCACCCATTGGAAGTGTAGTTAATGAGTTTTTGAAAGTTTGCTCGAAAGCTAAGAATTTCATTGTATCAACAGTTACATTTTTATGGAAACGGATACCACCTTTGTATGGTCCAATAGCCATGTTGTGTTGTACGCGGAAACCTCTATTGATTTGGATTTTGCCATTATCATCAACCCAAGTAACTTTGAATTGGATGATTCTTTCTGGTTCCAAAATTCTTTCTACGATAGCATATTTATCGTATTTTGGGTTTTCGTTTACGAAGTCGACGATCGTTTCGAGTACTTCTTTTGCAGCCTGAATGTACAAAGGTTGAGCTGGATTTTTAGCCTCTAGCTCAGCGATTAGTTTGTGTAAATCCATAATATTATTTAAATTTAATTTAGTATTAATTGTACCATTTTGGTGGTGCAAAAGTAAAACATTTTATTCATATAAAAAAACTTTTTTTATAAATTTTTATTAATTTTTTTTTACTATTTTTTTGATTTATTATAATCCATATTTTCCATGAATTCCAAAACCCAACACCCAAAACCCAAAACCCAACACCCAATAACTTTTCAAAATAAATTGTATATTTGTCAACTCAATTGTCCCCTTATTCATTGACTTATGGAATTAGATTATTTTTTTCAATTACTTGAAGCTGAACTTCTTGATAATAAAGATATTGCAAAATATCATCGCTTTGCAAACGATCCATACCTTTATAATTTTAGAAAATCATATCTTTATCAAAGATACCAATTTTTATTAGATTCTATTAAAAAACCAAACGCGACCATCTTGGATTTAGGATGTGGCTATGGAACCACCGCGATTTTACTCACTTTACTCGGCCATAAAGTTCACGGAATCACCCTGGAATACTATTTCGATGAAATTGAACCCCGCCTTGCATATTGGAGTCAATTTGGGGATTGTTCCAATCTAACCTTTGAGTATGCTGATCTTTTCGATTTTAAGGGAAAGTCGAATCAGTACGATTATGTTTTAGCGATAGATACTTTACATCATATAGAACCAATTACCGAGGGGCTCCAAATTCTTTATCAATTACTGAATAAAGGAGGCAAAATCATTGTATGTGAAGAGAATGGGCACAACTGGATTGCAAATTTAAAACACATCAGGGAAAGGGGATTTAAAAGAATCTCCAGCTATTACGATGAAAGACTTCAAAAAACCATTTCATTTGGCAATGAGAATACAAGATCGTTAAAAGATTGGTTGAAAGTGTTTTCCAAAACATTGTTTGTGTATAATCCTGAATCACTGAGTTATATAAGGTTTTTTATGCCAAAAAAACACAACAAATATCCATTTAAACAAATCGTCGAGAAAGAGAATAAGTTATGGAAAACATCCTGTTTTCTAAGAGAATTTTGCTTTTTCGGGTTTAATTTCACTATGCAGAAATAAGCAACTTACTTGTAATTAGGTATTGGGT
>DAONEU010000026.1:1738-14976 GCA_035403245.1 Bacteroidales bacterium
GGGTTTAATTTCACTATGCAGAAATAAGCAACTTACTTGTAATTAGGTATTGGGTATTGGGTGTTGGGTTTTAGCTATCAGTTACCAGCTATCAGGTTTCAGTTGTCAGGTTTCTGTTATCAGGTTTCAGCTATTACTTTTTACTTTTTACTTTTTACTTCTTTTGCTCTTAGCCTTTTGCCTTTTGCCTTTCGCCCAATTTGCACATTAGCTCATTGTCTTCTCTATCGTTTTCCACAATAATTTCGCGGTGAGATCCCAACTAAAATCGGATTTTCGTTCTCTTCCTTTCTGTACAAGTTCTGATCGCAACTCAGCATTTGAACTGATTTCTATTAATGATTGCGTTATTTCCTCTATGGAAAATGGATCGACTAGAAGTGCGGCATCTCCAGCAATTTCCGGCATTGAGGTTGCCTTTGATGTGAGAACCGGTATTTCTGCATGAAAACCTTCTAATATCGGTATTCCAAACCCTTCATATAGTGAAACATATAACATTGCTTCGGCTGCTCCGGTAATCATGATGAGCTCTTCAATCTCTTTCCGCCCTAGGAAAATGACATCCTCTTTATACTCCATGTTGATATATGTTTTTTCTATGTCACCTTCGAAACAACTCAAACTACCAACTACAACAAACTTTGTGTTTTTTTGATCCCCTTTTTTAAATCGATCAAATGCGATAAAAAGACGCTCTAAATTTTTTCTTTTGTGAATTAACCCAACAAAAAGGAAATAGGGAGCTCCTTGTGTATATTTATTTCTAATATTCTGTTTTTCCTGATCATCTAAGGGACGATATAGGGTATTACATCCATTATACACCACATCAATCTTATCCGGATTAATATGGTAAGTGTTTTTTATATCTTGTTTTGAATATTCTGAAACAGTTGCAATTCTTGTTGCTTTTTCAGCGAATTGATGGAAATATTTTCTATAATACCACAAAGGTTTAGGGGTAATAAATTCTGGATGATGTTCAAAATTGATGTCATGAATCACATCAATCGTCTTGCATTTTAGATGTAATGGCATCCAACCATCGGTTGAAAGAAACAGATCAGGTTTGATTTTATTGATGTGGTATGGAACTCCATATTCGAAAAAAAGGTACCATAAGTATGGATGTCTGGCCGGAGGATAAGCAACTAAGGGAGTTACATTTTCAGCAAACACAAAATCAGGATCGTAAGGTCGGTCAAAAATAAAATAAAACTGATGTTCAGGATGATTTTGGGTAATTCTTTTTAAAGTTTCATAAGAAAACCAACCAATTCCTTCTAATTTATTTTTAAGAAGTAATCTTGTATTAACGGCAATTTTCATGGTTAACTTTAATCGTTAATTTTGATATCTTTAACGTTTAGTTGGATATTAGTGACGTTATTCCAAGTGTTTTCCTCAACATGATATACTATATCGAAGTCGTTTCTATTTCTGATTTGTTCATAATAGATCACCTGGTTAAATGCAATAACATCAATGGGTTGTACTGATTTGTTGCGATAAGAGACACGCATTTTTAAATGTTTGTCACCAACAATCCTTGCGTTTCCTTCTTCAATAACGTGACTTGAAAGGAACACAGGAGCCATATTTCCAGGGCCATAAGGTGCAAATTTCTTCAAGTTATTGACGAAGTTGCTATTGATTTCAGAAAGATCCAATTCAATATCTACATTTAGCTCTGGAGTGAGTGGTTCTTCCTGAATATTAGCAACCACATACTCTTCAAATTTTTGTTTGAATTTTTCTAAATTTTCTTTTTTAAGAGACAATCCGGCAGCAAATTTATGTCCACCGAAATGTTCTAATAGATCAGCACAATAGTCGATGCCATCATAAATATTAAACTCTTTGATGGAACGAGCAGAACCTGTTATTAAGCCTTCTGGAGAGTCTGTGATAACAATTATTGGTTTGTAGAACTCTTCAACCAGTCTGGAAGCAACGATACCGATAATTCCTTTATTCCAACCCGGATTATAGATAACAATACTTCTTTTATCTTTGAATTCCTCTTCTGTGAGGATCATGTTGATTGCCTCTTCAGTGGCCTTTTTGTCAAGTTCTCTTCGGGTATCATTATGATTATTGATATTTTCACCTAATCCTTTAGATTTATCTTCATCATCACAAATCAACAATTTTACTGATTCTCTACCGGTATTGATTCTTCCGGCAGCATTAATCCGTGGACCAACAAAGAAAACAAGGTCTGAAATTGAAATTTGACGGGTAAAAATGGTGTCTTCTCCAGATTCTTTGATCACTTTAATTTTCGCTTGTTCCAAAATAGATTTTATTCCTAATCTAGGAAATCTATTAATGATAATTAATCCGTAATAGGCTAAAATTCGGTTTTCACCTGTAATAGCTACTATATCAGAAGCGATACTAATAGCAACTAAGTCAATTTTAGATAACCAAAGTTGGTCAGGCAATTCAAATTTTTGGCAATAACCTTGAATAAATTTGAACCCTACACCACAGCCGGATAGTTCTTTGTAGGGATAATCACACCCTTTGCGTTTTGGGTCAAGGATAGCTACTGCTTTAGGTAAAGTATCACCTTCCAAATGGTGGTCACAAATGATCACATCAATCCCTTTTTCCTGAGCATAATCAATTTTATCATTGGCTTTGATTCCGCAATCAAGAGAGATTAGTAATTTAAAGTTATTATCCAGACAATATGCAATACTTAAATCAGAGATTCCGTAACCCTCTTTATAACGGTCTGGAATGTAATATTCAATATAACTTTGATATTCAGAACCAATTATTTCGCTTAAAAAAGAATACATCAGAGCGACTGCAGAAGTGCCATCAACGTCATAGTCACCGTAAATAAGGATTTTTTCATTATTGATGATTGCTTTGGATAATCGTTCTACGGCTTTATCCATATCTGCCATCAGAAATGGGTCATGTAATTTCTCGATTTTAGGTTCGAAAAAATCTTCCGCTTCTTCTTTAGAATGTATTCCTCTTTGGAGTAGGAGTGTGGA
Organism: Bacteroidales bacterium; assembly: GCA_035403245.1. GTDB lineage: Bacteria > Bacteroidota > Bacteroidia > Bacteroidales > WCHB1-69 > UBA5429. Next base: position 4,756 of record DAONEU010000026.1, read on the forward strand.
CAAGGGCTTCTCAATTTGGAGAATCTCACTTAGCCTTGCCACCTCGTTTGAATCGGGCAGTTCATTAATTATCCATCTTTTATCCATTTAGATATTTTTAGAATCGCAAATATACAAAAATTTGCAATAGATATTACATTTTTTTGTAAAATTATATGTCAGTATATAAGAAAGTTAAAAATAAGATAAAAGGTTTTTCTCAAAAAAGCAATGAAATAAATTAAATTTTCATCTTTTTCTCAATATCATCGATATATACTTTCATTTTCTTGTCAGTTTCGTAAAGATTTGATATAGTGCGACATGCATGTAAAACAGTGGCGTGGTCTCTGTCTCCGCAATAAGTACCAATCGTTACGAGAGGTAATTTGGTGTATTTCTTAGCGAAAAACATACAAATTTGTCTGGGTTGCACGATATCACGTTCTCTTTTGTTTGTATTTATTTTATCAACTGAGATTTTAAAGTAATCACAAACAACCTTTTGAATATATTCGATAGAGATCTCTTTAGCAGTACTTTTTACATATTTATCGATCATCTCTTTAGCCAGATCTATAGTAATCATTTTATTGTTCAAGGAGGCTTGAGCAAGAATAGCGATCATAGCACCCTCCAACTCACGTGTATTGGAAGTGATTCTTAAAGCAAGATAATCTACTACTTCCGGAGGAAATTCAACGCCGTTGTTATCCAGTTTCTTTCTTAAAATGGCAATTCTGGTTTCCAAGTCAGGGACAGTAAGGTCGGCGGTTAATCCCCATTTGAAACGAGATAGGAGTCTGGGTTCAAAACCTGAGATTTCCACAGGAGATTTATCTGCAGTTATAATTAACTGTTTCCCTTTTTGGTGAAAATGGTTGAAGATATGAAAAAATGCTTCTTGAGTTGCTACTTTTCCACCCGCTAAGAATTGAATATCATCAATGATTAAAACATCGATAGATTGATAGAAAAGGATAAAGTCGTTTCTATTGTTATTTTTAACTGCTTCAATGAATTGTTGATAAAAAAGGTCAGAGTTAACATAAACTACAGTCTTTTCAGGAAAGTTAACCTTAGTCTGTAAACCAATTGCGTGTGCTAAATGCGTTTTTCCTAATCCCACTTCAGAATATACAAATAGGGGATTAAATGCTGTTTTACCAGGGTTTTTGGAAACAGCCCATCCTGCAGTTCTAGCTAATCGGTTGCAATCTCCCTCTACATAATTGTCGAAACTAAGCGTATCTACTAAGTTGGAAGGAATCTTATGCTTTTTTAAGCCCGGTAAAATAAATGGATCAGGAATCTCTCTGTTTGGCGAGTTATAAACATCAATCGGAATTTTTGTAGCCGGATTTGAAACGGCTGTTCTGTTATTTGAAGGTAAATTCATCGTTTTATTATTCAAAACATCTTCCTGTTTTTCAATAACAACTTTGTATTGTAATTTTCCGGTTGGACCCAACTCTTTTCTAATAACCTTTCTTAAAATGTTAACATAGTGTTCTTCAAGCCATTCATAAAAAAATTGCGACGGTACCTGAATGATGAGCGTAGATTTATCAATTCCAACAGGAATAATTGGGGCAAACCATGTAGAGAAAGATTGATCATCAATATTATCTCTAATAATTGCTAAACAATTGTCCCATACGGTTTTAAAGTCTTTTGTAATTTTGCTCATCATCATTTTTGGAACTGGTTTTTTTTTAAATTACTTTTAGTGAATGAATTAACAATGTGAAATTGTTCGTTTTTTGGTTTTACAAAAATGAACAAAAAAAAGTTAGAAAAAAAATTATTTTTTACTTGATTTTTAAAAAAGTTTGTATATAGAAGAATGGGCTTTTTTGTCTTTTGTAAAAATCAATTTTTTAAACTAGTTGAATTAAAATATTTTATATTTTTGCATGGCAAAGATACTAAAAAAATGACTGCGATTTATTCTGGAAAAATTATTCATGGAAAAAAAAATGGAAGAAAATTTGGCTTCCCAACTGTTAATATCTTGTTAGATTCTGATCAACAAATTACTGATACTGGGGTCTTTGCAACTCAAATTAAAGTTTTTGATAAAAATTATAAAGGGATGCTATATATAGGCTATAGAAAAACACTAGACCTATCACACCTTTCCATTGAAATTAATATTTTTGATTTTAATGAGGATATTTATGATCAAACAATCTATTTTGAAATTCTAAAAAAAATCAGACCTGATCAAACATTCGAAACAATTGATCAACTTATTGCACAAATTAAATTAGATGAACTCGAAATTAAAAAATATTTTGCTTCTTGTTAGCTTATTATTGTTAATAACGTTCCCTTTAGCATCTCAAGTCCTTACTTATACGGATCTATTAAAAGAACCGGTATATACTTCCATTAAAAAAGCTTTGGAGAACCCCGATAAAGTGTATCGCTTAAAATTGAAAGGCTCCCTTCATTGTGATTCTTTACCGGATGTTATCTTCCAATTTCGTAATTTGCAGGAACTTACTATAACTAGAGCCAAAATAGCTACTCTTAATCACCGAATCACTGAACTCCAATATTTGGTTTATCTAGATATCAGCAGCAATCGCTTGGTTAAACTTCCTGAGGAATTATGCGATTTGCAATTTCTTCAATACCTGATTATCAATCGAAATATGATTTATGAACTCCCTGATCAAATGGGCAAATTGACCAATCTCAAATTGATTGATGCTTGGGGAAATCAATTCTTTAAACTTCCGGAAAGTATGTCCAATCTGAAAGAGACTCTTAAAATGATGGATATTCTTCAAATTCCAATCAAAGAGGAAGAGTATCAGGTAATGAAAGCAATGTTGCCCAATACTGAAATCTTATATACTCCTGTTTGTCCTTGTGTATTAGATCGTTAAAATAAGAAATTATTATAGGGATAGATCTGAATATGTAACTTCTTAATCTCTTCGTACATCCTTTCCTTCAAATAATCCACATTTTCTTTGGTCTTGGCAGAAATAAAAATGGTGTTGTTGTTTAATTTCGACATCCAGGTTGATTTCAACTCTTCAAGCGTTATATTACACTTTTCTTTCGGCGTTAAATCATCTTCCTCTTTTTCAATCCAACTATAATTGTCGATTTTATTGAATACGTAAATCATGGGTTTATTCCCCGCTTTTATCTCATCTAAGGTTTGATTTACAACCTCAATCTGCTCAACAAATTCCGGGTGACTGATATCCACAACATGAATCACTAAATCGGTTTCTCGAATCTCATCCAATGTTGATTTAAAAGATTCTACCAATCCATGGGGAAGTTTCCGAATGAAACCAACCGTATCCGATAAAAGAAATGGAAGATTGTTGAAAACAACTTTCCTTACCGTGGTGTCTAAGGTAGCAAATAGTTTATTCTCAGCAAAAACATCCGATTTGCTTAATAAATTCATTAAAGTTGACTTTCCAACATTGGTATAACCCACTAATGCAACCCGTATGAACTGATCACGATTCGATCTTTGGGTCGTTTTTTGCTGGTCAATCTCTCTCAATTTTTCTTTGAGTAATGAGATTCTATCTCTGACAATTCTTCGGTCTGTCTCAATCTCTTTTTCACCTGGACCACGCATTCCAATACCTCCTCGTTGCTTCTCCAAGTGGGTCCACATACCGGTTAGTCTAGGAAGAATATATTGATATTGAGCTAATTCTACTTGAACTTTAGCATGCGCCGTTTGCGCTCTTTTGGAGAAAATATCTAAAATCAATCGTGTCCGATCTATAACCCGAATGCCTAATACTGCTTCAATATTCCGTGTTTGAGAAGGAGATAATTCATCATCAAACACTGCAATTTGAATGCCTAGATCAATAATTATATTTTTCACTTCCTCCAGTTTTCCTGAACCAAGATAGGTACGTGGATCAGGATAAGGGAGGTTCTGAATCACTTTTTTAATCGCAATACCACCCGCAGTTTCTACCAAAAATGCTAGTTCAGAAAGATATTCATTTACCTTTTCAAATGGAGTCAAAGGTGTTGCAACCCCAATTAATACTGCTTTTTCTTCTTCAATCTTTGCCGTTAAATCCGCCATTGTCTGTTCATTTATTTGAGAATGCAAAAATACTAAATAATAAGCTAATAAGCTAATGTGATAATGTGCTAATGTAAATTTATTTCGTAATTTTGCAATTCTTGATTTTATTTTAAATAACTTTTAACACTATGAATTACAATAATATAATAATTAAACTCTTGATTTTTGCTTTATTTTTCTTCGGAAGTGTTTCCCTCTTTGCTCAAACTCTACCAGTAGAGAAAACATGGGAAGGGACTCTTAAGATTTCAAAAAGTGATTCCTTGAAAGTTGTTTTAACCCTTCAATTTCTAAATGATTCTTTAGTCGGTGCTGAATTTGATAGTCCGGATCAGTACTCTTATGGCATAAAAACATCATCCTTTAAAATTAAAAGTGACACCTTGAAGGTTGTTTCTAAACAAATTGCTGCTCATTATATTGCTGTTCCACAGTTGGATGGATCCTACAAAGGGGTTTTTACCCAACGTAGTAATAAATATCCGCTGGAACTTTTTCCAATCTCTGAAAGACCAACTCTAAAAAGACCTCAAGAACCTAAACCTCCCTATAATTACACAGAATCTGAACTGATTATCAAAGATGACTTTGGAGCTTCCTTGATTAAAGGTACCCTTACTTTTCCTTCCAAACCGTTAAAAGGAACCATTATTTTAGTCTCAGGCTCCGGTTGGCAGAATCGAGATGAAACCATTTTTGGTCATAAACCTTTTAAAGTGATTGCAGACTTCCTAACCAAGGAAGGTTATGCAGTTTTTAGATATGATGATCGTACTACCGCATTGTTCGAAAAGTCAACAACCTTCGACTTCGTTGCTGATGTTCAGCGAATTGTTACCTATTTTAAAAATAATTCGATACATAAACATGCTAAAATTGGCCTTATCGGACATAGTGAAGGGGGCTTGGTAGCTTTTATGGCTGCTGCAGAAAATAAAGATATTGATTTTATCATCTCCATGGCCGGTTGTTCGGAGACTTTTGAAAAAGTGCTGCTATTTCAGGCTGAAATTTCTGCTAAATCTGAAGGATATTCTCAAAAAGAGATTAAAGAAACACTAGAAATCTCATCCAAAATCTATAAAATGTTTTCTAAAGTGGACTCATCTGCTGTTGTGATTGAAAAATACAAGAAGATTGTGTCTGAGTACACAAAAGACATGACTCCGGAACAAAAAATGAGGTATAATTTAACCGATCTTAGTATTATTCAACAATCTGCCGTGATTTCATCTCCTTGGTTTATGACTCTATTTAAAATTTATCCGGAAAAATATCTAAAAAAGATTGAATGTCCGGTTTATGCAATCAATGGAGAGAAAGATATGCAAGTGAATTATGCAACCCATTTACCAATTATCAAAAAATATGTTCTAAAGAAATCTTCAATAAATAAAGTGGAATCTTTTAAAAACCTGAATCATCTTTTCCAGGAGTGTGAAACCGGAATGTTGGATGAATACGGAAAAATTGAACAGACAATATCCCCTAATGTTTTGAATAGTATGTTGTTGTGGTTGAATAGTGTCTGTGATACAAAATAGAAAAAAATTTTTATAAAATAATCAATCAGAATATGAAAAAAATTGCCCTTATTACCGGCGCATCTTCAGGTTTTGGAGAAGCCATCGCAAAATCTTTAGCTAAATTGGATTTTAATCTCATTTTAACTGCCCGAAATGAAACAAAACTTCACAAAGTGATTCAGGATATTCAATCTCAATATCCAACTCAAATTGTTCCCCTTATTTTTGATGTTCAGGACTTTGATGCTTGTGAAAAAGCGATTAACTCCATCCCTGAAGAGTTTAAAAATATTGATGTTTTGGTTAATAATGCAGGTCTAGCTGTGGAATTAGAGAAAATCCATACCGGTGCCATCGAAGACTGGGAAAGGATGATCAATACCAATGTCAAAGGTTTGCTGTATGTTTCTCGTTTGATTACTCCCGGAATGGTGGAGCGTAAAAAAGGTCACATTATTAATATTGGATCGATCTCAAGCAGAGAAGTGTATGTGGGTGGAAACGTTTATTGCGCTACTAAACACGCTGTTTTGGCATTGTCTCAAGGTATGAGAATGGATCTTTTGCCTTTTGGTATAAAAGTAACCCACGTATCACCTGGTGCTGCTGAAACTGAATTTTCCATCACCCGTTTCCATGGGGATGCTGAAAAAGCCAAAAAAGTGTATGAAGGTTATGAACCTCTAGTGGCAGAAGACGTTGCAAATGTTGTGGAATATGTAGTTTCCCTTCCTGAACACGTATGTATCAATGAAATTAATTTAACATGTACTGCTCAGTTTAATGGAGTGATCGTTAAAAATAATCAATAACCATGAAAAGCAGCTTACTCCAAAACTTCTATAAATATGTTGCTCAGACCTCTGATGAACCTCTTGCGATCGAAATTGATAAAGCTGAAGGATGCTATTTCTATGATTCAACCGGTAAAAAATACTTAGATCTTATTTCCGGGATCTCCGTTTGCAATATGGGGCATGGAAATAAAAAAATCATTAATGCAACAAAAGCGCAACTAGACCAATATATGCATTTGATGGTGTATGGAGAACTAGTTCAAAAACCTCAGGTTGAATTGGCTGAATTGTTGTGCGAAAACCTCCCCAAAACTTTAAATTCTGTATTCTTTGTGAATTCAGGTTCCGAAGCAGTTGAAGGTGCTCTTAAATTAGCTAAAAGAGGCACTGGTCGTAAGGAAATTATTCACTTCCATAACTCTTATCATGGTTCAACCAACGGTTCCATGAGTGTCATGGGCAACGAAGAGTATAGAAAACCATTTTATCCGTTGCTACCCGAAACTCGTCCGATCACTTTTGGATCACAAGAGGATTTGTTACAAATAACTACAAAAACAGCTGCTATCATTGTGGAGTTGATACAGGGGGAAGCAGGAGTTAGAATGGCTGATTCTTCATACTGGAAAGCACTACGACAAAGATGCAATAAAGTTGGGGCTCTTTTGATTGTGGATGAAATCCAAACCGGACTGGGAAGAACCGGTAAACTCTTTGCCTTTGAACATTATGGAATCACTCCAGATATCCTTCTTTTAGCGAAAGCTTTCGGTGGTGGAATGCCACTCGGTGCTTTTGTAGCTTCAAAAGAGTTGATGAGCGTTCTTACACACAACCCGGTTTTAGGCCATATTACCACTTTTGGGGGTCATCCGGTTTGTTGCGCTGCTGCTTTAGCACATCTGAAGTTGATCCTGAAAGGAAAATATTGGAATAATGCCCAACAGATAGGGGAGGAGTTGAATCAAATCTTTTCAACATTTAATAATGTTCAAGAAATCAGACATTTAGGTGCCTTTATGGCCGTTGATTTTTATAACTCAACCATCAATTTTAAAACCTTAAAAGATTTCTTAACAGTGGGACTCTTCTCCGATTGGTTTTTATGGTGTGATTCAGCTTTGAGAATAGCACCACCATTGATTTTTGATGAGAAAAACTTTAAAGATTTGAGAGAGTATCTATCGATTCTTCAAAATCAATAGACAATATATATAGTAACTTTGTAAAATATTGAATATGAAATCATTCCGTAAAGAATTATTTTTTCACTTACCTACCAGAAGAGGATTAGTTAATATAACCAGAGATGTTCAATTGGCCATTCATGAGAGTCAGATTAAAGAGGGGATCGTTTTAGTCAATGCCATGCATATCACTGCCAGTGTTTTTATCAATGACGATGAATCTGGGTTGCATCACGATTATGAAGTATGGTTGGAAAGATTAGCTCCTGAAAAGCCCTACAGTCAGTACAAACATAATGGGTTTGAGGACAATGCTGATGCACATCTTAAAAGAACCATAATGGGAAGAGAAGTCGTTTGCGCTATTACCAATGGAAAACTCGACTTTGGTACCTGGGAACAAATATTCTACTACGAAATGGATGGCAAACGTCAAAAAAGAGCATTGATTAAGATTATTGGCGAATAAATTGAATCAATACTCTTTAAATTGTATTCCTTTTTCTCGAAGACCCTACCAACTAGGAGTATAAGCTCCCGGAATGTACTCTAAATCAGCTTTTCCGCCATTCATGATAATGGTAATAATATCAAATCTTGCTTCCAAGGTGATCTGTTTATAACAGATATAATGATTGGCTGCACGGATGATGTTTTTCTGTTTCAGTTTGTTAACAGCATCAATAGGTGCCTTAATATTGGAAGATGATCTGGTTTTAACCTCGCAAAAAACAATCGTATTGTTGTTCCTAGCAATGATGTCAATTTCCAGATGTCCTGAGGACCAGTTGGTCTCCAGAATAGTGTAATTGTTTTTGATGTAAAAATCGAGGGCTAATGATTCCCCTTGATTACCGAGATCTTGTTTTTTAGTCATAAGTTTATATTTTAGTGGATGTAGTTTTTCGAGTAAAAATCGGTAATTATTCCATGTATTATTTTGGAACCATCTTAATAAATGGAATCAGCATCTCTTCCAGGGAGATCCCTCCATGTTGAAATGTGTTTTTGTAATAATTTACATATTGATTATAATTATTGGGATAAGCAAAGAAATCAGATTCTTTCGCGAAGATAAACCGATGGGTAACTCCCTCTTTGGGTAAGAAAATATCCTCCGGATTTTTGATTTCAAAAACCTGTGTTTCAGGATAATCCATGGTTCTACCCACTTTGTAACGCAAATTAGCATTGATGTTTTTATCCCCAACGATCTTTATGGGTTTATTAATTTTGATAGTTCCATGATCAGTGGTGATATAAATCGGAATATTTTTACCGGCCAAATACTTAATCATATCTAGCATCGTAGAGTTTTCAAACCAGGAAGCAATCACACTTCTGTAAGATTTTTCATCCTCAGCTAATTCTTTGATCAGATCGACATCCATTCGGGCATGAGAGAGCATATCCACAAAGTTGAAAACGATCACATTCAGTTGATTCTGTAGTAGGGCGTTCATATTTTCAAAAACCTTTTTCCCGAAATCGTGATTTAAAACTTTTGAAAAAGAGACTTTAATATTTTTACCATGTCTTTTCAGATTTTCAACAAGAAGTGGATATTCAAACTGATTTTTACCCCCTTCATCATTTTCGGAAACCCACATATTGGGATACTTTTTTGATATATCAAGGGGCGTCAAACCGGCAAAAAGGGCATTTCTGGCATATTGAGTAGCTGTTGGTAGAATACTATAGAAAACATCTTCACTTTCCAAACGATAATACTCATTAATGTAGGGTTGAATGGTCTTCCACTGGTCAAATCTCAGATTATCAATCACAAAGAGGAAAGATGTCTTTTGTTGATCCAGATCAGGAAATAACCGCTCTTTTAAGATCGTATGAGAAAACAAAGGTTTTTCAGATGCTTTGCCGGTCAGCCAATTTTGATAATTTTTCATTATAAATTTTCCAAAACGGATATTCGCTTCCGCTTTTTGTTCCATTAAAATATCTGCAACGCCTGAATCTTCAATTTTTTCCAATTCCAACTCCCAGAAAACCAATTCTTTATAAAGGGTTTCCCACTCAGCAAGGGTCAGATTATCAGACAGTTTCATGGAGATATTCCGGAAAGCCTGTTGATAGGCGATCGTGCTTTTTTCAGAAACGATTTTTTTATTTTCAATATTCTTTTTGAGGCACAATAAAATCTGATTTGGGTTAACCGGTTTAATAAGATAATCAGCTATGTTTGAGCCTATTGCATCCTCCATAATATGTTCCTCTTCACTTTTTGTGATCATCACAATAGGGATATTCATTTGAAGAGATTTGATTTTTTTAAGGGTTTCGATACCGCTCATACCCGGCATGTTTTCATCCAGGAAGATAATATCCACCACCTCATTTTCAAGTGCATCCAACGCTTCATTACCTGAAACGACCGGGATAACGTTGTACCCTTTAGATTGAAGAAACAGGATATGAGGTTTTAAAAGATCAATTTCGTCATCTGCCCATAAAATTGTAGTAACCATAAAATGTTTAAGTTAGAGTTAATAACACGTAAACGGATTAATAAAATTTATATTGCAAAGATAATCAAATAAAGCGTTCGACGTTCGATGTTCGATGTTCGACTTTCATTATTCATTATTCATTATTCATTTTTCATTCTCCTTAGTCCTTTCTCTTTC
>DAONEU010000026.1:15076-20364 GCA_035403245.1 Bacteroidales bacterium
TTCATTATTCATTATTCATTATTCATTTTTCATTCTCCTTAGTCCTTTCTCTTTCTTCCTTTTAAAAAGGTGATTTTTTTTACAGTTAGGATGTTGGGCATCGTGTCACCGAGGAGAAAGCCGTAAGGTTTTAAGGATTCTACATGGTCAAAAATGAGCTTTACAATCGCTAGAAGAGGGATTGAAAGAAACATGCCTGATACTCCCCATAACATTCCACCGGCTAAAACAGCTATGATAGAGAATAATGCATTAATCTTGACTCTTGAGGCTATAATTTTGGGGACAATGATGTTATTGTCAATGAGTTGTACAACATAATACAATACTAAAACATAAAGAGCAAACCAGGCACTATCTTTGGTTACAACTGCTATCATCATCGGTAATGCTACTCCCACTAATCCTCCGATATACGGAATTAAGTTTAAAAGCGCTCCAATAATACCCAGAAGTATCGCATATTCAATGCCTAATAACAGCAAGATAATCGAGTTTAAAGTGGCTACTATCAGTAATTCAAAAACCAATCCAATCAAATATCCTTGTATTATGGTTTTGATTTCCATGATAATCTTATTAACCTGACTTTGATTCCCAATACCTGCTATTTTATGACTGAAATCTATTAGCAAAGGTTGATAAAATAGGATCATGAAAATATAGACCGGAACAACTAGTAAGACAATGATTCCACTGCCAAAATCTAATACTGTTTGTCCTAAGGATGAACTACTGGAGTTGATCAATTCACTTTTTCTTAAAGCAATCCATTCATTTATTTTGATGACATCAATTTTAAACGAGGCGGAGATCCATTGAACGGTTTTCTCCAGTATTAAGGTGAATTTTTCAACAAAAACGGGCCACGAATCACTGAATTTATTTAGTTGGATTCCAATAAATAGTGTTATTGCTACAATGATGATCAATGCGAATAACAATGTTAGGATAATGGCAATCACTCTGTTGATCCTTTTTTTTTTTCTAAAAACCTTACAATAGGTTGTAACAGAATGGCTATGATCAATGCAAAGATTAAAGGGACAATGATCACCTTTGCGATATATAAAATGGCAAAAAATGCGATTAAACCAATCAGAAAAATGGTTGTTTTAAATACAAATGACGTTTTGAATCCGGCTAGCTCTGTCATTTTTATTTTTTATTTTTAGAAATAAGATTTTCAATAATATCTCTGATATATGATACAATCTCCGGTTTTTGAAAAACAAAAGAACTCAATCCATATTGCAGGATCGATCCAAATAAGTTTTTAAATAGATTCGAAGAGTTTCCGATAAATAACTTTTTTGTTATATATCCCACTATAAAACTCAACGTTGTATTGATTAGTTGATCAGTTATTAATGGTTTCGTAACTATTTTATTAATACTGCCACTTAATAAAGTTTCAATATTTATTCTTTTTATACTGATATAAAAATGCTCTTTCAAAACGACTAAGTTGTATTCCTTCTCCATTTCTAAATCTTGAATCGCTTTCATTAATCCACTGACATTAACAATTTTCTCCATTTTTTGAAATTTTAAAGTATTTTTTTGATGATATTGTTTTGAATTTTCTTTTTTATGATGGTGTAAAAGAAGAGTTTAAATACGAATAATAGAATGAAATAGAAACCACCTAAAACGAAATAGCCATAATAGGTTTTTCCTAGAAGTTCGCCAATCCAATTACTTAAACCAATACTTAAAAACATAAAAATGGTGCATATAAATAGCCCAGTGATTATGATGTTAAATAATGAGGATGCAAAAACCGATATTTTTAAAATCATTTTTAATTTTAATAATGTGTAGTTTGTTGTCACATATAATGTTGCTTCTTTTGCTAAAAGTCCCAAATCTTTTGAAATCTCTTCCATAATTGATAATATTGATGATGTTAGATAGAATATATTTTTAAAAAACCACTTCTACCATTAAAGTAACAGCAGAAGTGGTTTGATGAGAAAGGTTTTTAGTTTTTCTTTTGAAAGTCTTTAATTACATCATCTTTAGCAGTTTTGAAATTATCTGCAAAATCTGATGCATTTTCTTTGATGTTTTCATATTTTTGAGAAACATTGTCTAAATACTCTTCAAATTTTTCTTTTAATGAGTCTTTCAAGTCTTCACTTTTTTCACCAATTTTCTTTCTGGTATTTGATCCTTTATCAGGAGCAAATAAAACACCAAGAATTGCACCGGTAGCAACACCGGCTAATATGCCTAACAAAATTTTTCCTGTTTCCATTTTTTTGTTTGTTTAAATTCTATCATTATTTTTATAAATAGAATTGATTCGTAAAACTACCGAACTGATAGCTGAGTTTATTATAGTGTTCATGTTATTCATATCCACTTTTAATGATGGTTTGAATGAGTTTAAATCTTCCGTTAGCTTTAATACGATTTGATTTATTGGCAGGGATAATAATAGATTGGCCTGTTTCCAGTATGACAGAATTTCCATCAATAAACAATTCAGCTATTCCTTCAATGATTTGTACAAATGTATCGAATGGAGAGGTTTTTTCAGTTAACCCTTCACCTGTATCAAATGACATAACACTTATACTACCTGTAGATTTGTTTAAGATTGTTTTAATCACTACAGAGTTAGAGACATATTCAATGATTTCTACGGTAATATGTGCTTTTGATTTTTCTATTTCAGAGTCTTTCATTTTTTTTATTTTTTTTTGATTGTGACGGCTCCAATTTCTTAGAGCCGGAGGTAAAATTCAGTGAATCTTTATTGTTGTACCATGTGATACTCTTTTCTGTCATTCCCATCCATGATGTAATACCAGAACTGAGTTCTTTCAAGCTTTAAAATATAAAGTGTTTCTGATGATTGGTTGTCAATTCCGGTTATACGAACTTCATTGTAATTGTTTTGAAATGCCCATTTACCAGTTCCACCTAAAATACTCCAGGTATATGAATAATTATGGTCACTTGTAAACGTTTCGGTATATCCGTTGAGTAAGGAAGTGTAATCTACATCATTGATTTTGTAGTTGTCAATTTTCCATGAGTTTGAGATTCTTGAAGTTTTAGTTTGTAAGCTAAAAAATGGGCCATCTTCGTATTTCTGGCAACTTTGTAAGCTGAATAGCATGATGCAGCTTATACAAAGTAGTGCTGTGAGTTTCATAATTTTTTTCATAATTCTTAATTTTTTTTGGTCGAAAAAGTCGACGACTGAAGTGGGTTTATCCCCACATTAAATTCTTAATTAAATTTATATTAGTATAGAAAATCCAACATATCCTGTATAGGTATGTACGGGTGAGTTTTTAATGATATAGAAAGAGTTTACGCCAGGTAGTTCTATGTTATTACTGACATTAAATAAACCTAAAACACCTCTGAACCCAAATCCAAGTCTTATTGTTTTTAAATCATTTAATCCAAAGTCAAAACCTAGTCCATAAGCCAATCCTAAGTCACCTTTTTTAATACTAACAATTGGAATTGCAGTATAAAGTGGGTCATTACCTGAGGTGTAAATGGTACTTCCGGTATTAATACCGATTTGTGGTCCAAAAACAACATTAAAATTGATGGCTCTATTCTTATTGGTATTAAAAGAGAGCAATAAAGGGATCGAAAGGTATTGAAGGTTCACAATTCTGGAAATATTTGAGATGGAATATTTTCTGGAGACAGAAGTGTAATTTAATTCTACTTGGAAACCCATATGTTTAAAAGGATTATAGCTGAGGAATAATCCGCCACCATAACCTAACATCACTTCCCCGGAAACCTGATTGTATTCTGAGGTTTGCATTTGAAAATTGGAAATTGTTGGTAAGAATCGAACTCCAAATTCATAGTTTTTCTCATATTCATTGTGGCTTTCACTATTAAGTTGAGCGCTAACGTTTCCTGTGGTAAGGAAGATGAATGATACTACTAAGGAAAGTATAATAGTAAATCTTGTAAAGTTTTTCATAATAAATGTATTTAAATGGTGAGTTTATTCCCACCATACAAAGATCAACTATAAATTACGAATAACTGTTACATTTTAAATGAATTGTATTACATGATTCACATCTGCCAAAAGGAACAAAAAAAGGATAGTAATCTATTTTTGATTTTAAACAGATTACTATCCTAATAAAGTAATTAAACATTTATTTTTTCACCGGTTTCCTGAAAATATCAAATAATATCAGAATGATACCAACTACAATGAAAAAGTGGATATATTCTGAAGTGATATTGAAAGCAAAAAAGCCTAAAATCCATGAAATTACAAAAATGATGCCGATTATTAAAAAAACTCTATTCATATTAATTTGATTTTTTTGAGGTTGGAATAATAAGAATTGGTAAATTGGAACATTTAAGTACATTTTCTGAAACACTACCCATGACAATTTTTTCGAGCCATTTTTGACTGTGACTTCCCATGATAATCATATTCGCATAATAGATGGGATCAACAAGAACATGGAGTAATGAAATTTCTGCTCCCATAGAGTGTGCAATTTCATAACCGACTTCGGCAACTTTTTGTGCACTTTGATTATAATCTAAAGTAATCAATACTTTTTTAATTTTACTTTTTTTCATGATTTTTACGATATTAAGAGTTTATACTATTGAATATCAAAAGTATGAAGTAATAAGTCAATACTTGTTACATAAAAAAATATATAAATTGTAAAATTTACAGATTTTCCAGAGTGATCCTTTTTCTTTTTTTGAGCTGTTTAAAAAAGGTTGGTGTTAACCCTGTAATTTTTTTAAATTGATTGGATAAATGAGCGACACTGCTATAATGTAATCTCCATGCAATTTCTGACAATGTAAGTTCATCATAAATCAACAGTTCTTTCACTCTTTCAATTTTGTGCATAATAATAAAATGCTCAATGGTGATCCCTTTTACTTCAGTAAATAGATTGGCCAGATAGGTGTAGTTAAGCCCTAACTTTTCGCTTAAATAATTAGAAAAGTTAACTTTTAGTTCATCTTCGGTATAATGAATAAGTTCAATAATAGTACACTTAATTTTTTCAACCAGTATTGCTTTTTTGTCATCCATCAATTCCAGACCCGATTTTAAGAGTGCGTCTCTTAAATTTTCTCTTTGTTCGTTGGTAAGTACACCAAAAATCTCCACTTCTCCAAGGTCAACCACACTGTAGGTAACCCCAAGTTTGTCGAGTTCCAGTTTAACCATCATTTTACAACGAAGAGATACCATGTATTTGATATAAAGTTTCATAATTTGATGATTATTAATTTTGTAAAGATACAACAAA
>DAONEU010000027.1:0-4266 GCA_035403245.1 Bacteroidales bacterium
AGTTTCCGTCGCATTAGGGCGCAGGCCAAGTACCCCGCAAGTTGAACAGCTTAGTGGTGCACGAGACGGGCAGAGCGACGAAGGAGCTACTGCACGGCCGATGCACCACTGGGCTGTGCAACGAGGAGTACAGGCCGGAGACCGACCCTTTGGCTAGCGACGGTTTGCATTTTCGATGAAGTAAAGAATTGGTTGAGTGAAGCCAAAGGGGAATGCCCAAATTACATCCTTTCCGGTACCTCAATCCCCAGCAATATCATCCCTTTTTGGATTATCTCCGCACAAACTTGTGATAATTGAAGTCTGATGATTCTTAAAGATTCGTTCTCTTCCTTGAAAATGGGGTTCTCCTGGTAAAAACGATTGAATTCTTTAGCTAATTCAAAAATATAATTTGCAACAAGGGCAGGAGAGTGGTTGCTGGCAGCATTTTGTAATACAGCTGGATATTCTTTGATGATTTTTATAATCTCTATCTCATTGTTATTTAACAAATCATAAGCATTTGTTAAAGTATTGGTTTCTATATTGTTCTCTACAGATTTTCGTAACATCGATTTAATTCTCGCATGGGTATACTGAATAAATGGTCCGGTGTTACCATTAAAATCGATCGATTCTGCGGGATTAAACAACATGTTTTTCTTTGGATCAACTTTCAAAATAAAATATTTTAATGCTCCTATCCCAATCATTTCATACAATCTATTCGCTTCTTCTTCCTCAAAATTGAATTTTCCTAACTCTTCAGTGCTGCTTTTTGCCTCTAAATACATGCTTTCCATCAAATCATCTGCATCCACAACAGTTCCTTCTCTGGATTTCATTTTACCCTCCGGTAATTCAACCATTCCATAAGATAAATGATAGATCGAATTTCCAAAAGGTTTGTTTAACTTTTTGGATAAAACCAACTTTAAAACATCAAAATGATAATTTTGTTCGTTACCTACTACATAAATCATCTCCTCGGGATGAAATTCGTTGTATCGTAACTCCGCTGTACCTAAGTCTTGTGTCATGTATACCGATGTCCCGTCAGATCTGAGTAATAATTTTTCATCTAAACCTTCGTCTGTTAAATTAACCCATACGGAGCCATCCTCTTTTTGGTACAATTGTCCATTAGATAATCCTTCTTCTACAAGTGCTTTTCCAGATAAATATGTGTTAGATTCATAATAAGTTTTGTCAAAATGGATTCCCATTCTGGAATATGTTTTTTCAAAACCTTCATACACCCAATGGTTCATTTTTTCCCATAATTCTCTTACTTTAGGATCGTTATTTTCCCATTTGCGTAAAATTTCCTGTGCCTCAAGCATTAAAGGTGCACTCTTCTTTGCGATCTCTTCATCCACTCCTTGATCTTGAAGTGTCTTAATTTCTTCTTTCAGATGTTTATCAAATTCAACATAATATTTGCCTACTAAATGATCACCTTTCATTTCTGAACTTTCCGGAGTCTCCCCATTTCCATACTTTTGCCATGCCAACATGGATTTGCAAATATGGATTCCTCTATCGTTTACAAGGTTTACCCGATATACTTTTTTACCTACAGCATCAAGAATATTGGCAACAGCACATCCTAATAGGTTGTTACGAACATGTCCTAAATGTAATGGTTTATTGGTGTTTGGTGAAGAAAATTCAATTAAAGTGACTTGGTTTGAATCAGTAATATTATCGATTTGAATCCCATTTTGAATGCAATTTTGTAAATATTCGATCCAATATTTTTTGGTTATAGAAAAATTCAAAAAACCTTTTACAATATTGAAATGGGATATTAAGTCTGGGATTCTTTCTAGCAACAAGCTGCCAATCTCTTGACCAATCTGTTCCGGTGATCTTTTTGCTTGTTTAACAAATGGAAAAACGACAATAGTATAATCTCCTTCAAATTCTTTTTTAGTTCTTTGAAGCGTTGATTGATCTAATTTAGTATCAATTTGGTATAAGTCTATAAGTATTTTTTCAATAGTAGTAAGGATCAATTGTTCCATGAGTATTTTTTTTATTATTTATTAAATTCTTGAATTGATGCATCCAGGTTTCCGTTCCAAAGATATTTTTTGGTTTCTCGATAGATTACTCCTGAAAGTAAAATCAATGAAATTAAATTCGGAATAGCCATAAGTGCATTCATTGTGTCTGCAATTTGCCAGATAAGTGACACATTTATGATGGATCCTATAAATACGGCAATTACCCAAAATACACGATAATAAGGTATTGTTTTCTTTCCCCCTAGGTATTCAAGCGCTCTTTCTCCGTAGTAAGACCATCCTAAAATAGTTGAAAAAGCAAAAGTGAACAACCCGACAACTAAAATAAAAGTTCCAACGTAGGGCAGTTTGGCGAAAGCAGCACTCGTAAGAGTAGAACCATTAGCATAATCAATATCTGGGTATGCAATAATGGAAGTTACCAATACAATACCAGTTATTGCGCAAACTACCACAGTATCCCAAAAAGTACCGGTTGAGGAAACAAGTGCTTGTCTGACAGGATTTCTGGTTTTAGCAGCGGCAGCGATAATAGGAGCGGAGCCCATCCCGGATTCGTTGGAAAACAACCCACGAGCAATTCCATATCTTGCGGCCATCATGATGGATGCACCTACAAAACCACCTCCAGCTGCTGCCGGATTAAATGCTGATTTAAAGATTAAAACGAGCGCATCTCCTACATAAGAGGAATTCACAATAAGTATGATCAAACAACCTAAAATATAAAAAATGGCCATAAATGGTACCAACATTTGACAAATTTTAGCGATCCCTTTTACCCCAAAAAAGATAACAGCTGCAGTTAAAATTGATAAAACAATTCCTGTAATGAGTAAAGGAAAGTTAAATGAATCTTTCATTAACATCGCGATTGAATTAGCCTGAACAGTACATCCAATTCCAAAGGATGCTAAAACTGTAAAAATGGCAAATAATATACCTAACCATTTCATATTCAAGCCTTTTTCTAAGGCACACATTGGACCACCCAACATGGTTCCGTCTGATGTTTTATATCGGTATTTAACGGCTAATAACCCTTCTGAATATTTGGTTGCGATTCCGAAGACTCCTGTTAACCAACACCATAGAACGGCTCCAGGACCACCTAATGAGATCGCAGTTGCAACACCAACAATATTTCCGGTTCCAATGGTTGCAGCAAGAGCTGTTGCTAAAGCTCCAAATTGGGAAACATCACCTTCTGAATCATCTTTTTTAAAAGATAACCTAATGGCTTTAAATATCTTACGTTGAGGAAATTTTAGTAATATGGTTAAGAAAATGTGAGTTCCTAACAATAAAATTATCATGGGCCATCCCCAAAGATATTGATTGATTAATGTAAAGAGATCGTTTATCTGATTCATTCAAATACTATTTTAGGTGAATTTTTGCTTCCTGCCAATAGGTTTCCATCTCTTCCAAATCCATATCTGTTATTGATTTACCTAAGTCTTTAGCTCGGTTTTCAATATGCATGAATCGTTGTATAAATTTTCGATTGGTTTTCTCTAAAGCATCTTCAGGATTGATCTCTATAAATCGTGCATAATTGATTAAAGCAAACAGAAGATCTCCAAATTCATCTTCCATACGATCACTTTTTAGATCCACTTCAGCACGAAATTCATTCATTTCTTCCATCACTTTACTCCACACTTGATCCGCATTTTCCCAATCAAAACCTACACCTCTGGCTTTTTCTTGAATTCTGTATGACTTTACCATAGCTGGTAATGATTTTGGAACTCCACTCAAAACAGATTTATTTCCCTCAGTCAACTTGATTTTTTCCCAATTTTCTTTCACCTCTGCTGCAGATTGAACCTTTACATCTCCAAAAATATGAGGATGTCTTCTGATCAATTTCTCGCTGATTCCATTTAAAACAGTTTCAATATCAAATAAATTTTGTTCTTGCCCCAATTTTGAATAAAAAACAATGTGTAACATTAAGTCACCTAACTCTTTACCAATATCAGTGTATTTTTTGTCTATAATGGCATCCGAAAGTTCATAGGTTTCTTCAATGGTTAAATATCTCAAACTATCAAATGTTTGTTTACTATCCCAGGGACACTTCACCCTGAGTTCATCCATAATATCTAGTAATTTTTTAAAGGCAATAAGTCTGCTATCGGTTTCCATCTAGTATTTTTAATTTTTAACTTGCAAAAATACTAAAAAATAATGTGCTAATATGCTAATGTGCTAATGTGCTAATGCTAAATGAATAATGAATAATGAA
>DAONEU010000027.1:4366-11278 GCA_035403245.1 Bacteroidales bacterium
TTTTTTGTAATTTTGCAAATAACTAAAACCTAATATTATGCTTAAGAATACGATTGCTATAGCTTATGATTTTGATGGGACACTTGCACCTGGAAATATGCAGGAGAATGCTTTTATACCCGATTTAAACATGTCTATACCTGATTTTTGGGATGAAGCGAATAAAATAGCTCGTGAAAATGACATGGATGAAGTATTAGCCTACATGTTTTTGATGCTTCAAAAAGCAAAAGAGAAGTCGATTCCTGTAAAGAAAAAAGCATTTTTGGAATATGGGTCAAGAATTCAGTTTTATAAAGGGGTTGAAACATTTTTCGATCGAATCAATCAATATGCGTCATCCAAAGGTTTTCAAGTGGAGCATTATATTATTTCATCAGGAAATAGAGAATTCGTTGAAGGGAGTAGAATTGCACATTATTTTACCGATATTTTTGCTTCCGGTTTTATGTATGATCAGAATGGGATCGCTTCTTGGCCTGCATTAGCAGTAAATTATACGAATAAAACCCAATTTTTATTTAGAATAAACAAGGGAATTCATAATTCGTATGATAATACCTTAATTAATAAGATTGTTCCAGAAAATGACAAACCCATTCCATTTTCAAATATGATATACTTAGGTGATGGAGAAACTGATGTACCTGCCATGAAAATGGTAAAATTACAAGGTGGTATTGCTGTTGCTGTATATAACCCGGAATTTGTTCCAACACCCAGCAAAAAACGTTCTCCTAAAGACCTATGTACAGAAATTGTTATGAATAAAAGGGCTGATTTTATGGCTCCTGCAGATTATTCAGAAAATACCGAATTGGATATACTGATAAAAAAATGTATTGATAAAATCGTGTCTGATCAATTATTGTTTGGGAATATCGATTAGATTTTTTATTGATATTTTATAGTAAAATGAAATGTACTCCCAATATTTTCAGTACTTTCCACCCAAATGTGACCATTTAACATTTCAACAAAAGCTTTTGCAATGGATAACCCTAGTCCGGTTCCTTCAAAAATACGATTGTTATTCATGTCTGCTTGAACAAAACGGTTAAAAATATGATCAAGATTTTGGGATACAATTCCGATGCCTGTATCTTTTACAAAAAAATGAATTTCATGATCATTTATTTCATACCCAAATTCAACCGATCCACTTGGTGTATATTTGATTGCATTACTGATTAAATTTGATAAAATTAGATCCAGCTTTTCAGGATCAGTGATAAATTCAAAATCGGGATCGAACTGTGTTTTATTCCATGAAAAAGAGAGCGATTTTAGAATGCTTTTTTCATAATATTTGTCAAAAACATTTTGCATTAAAAGATTAATATTGATCTTATATTGATTTAACTTTATATCTGAAGATTCAATTTCAGACATTAAAATGATATCATCTAATGTACTTAAAAATCTATGAGCACTTTCATTAAATGTAGTAAGAAACTGTTCTTTTTCATTTGGAGCGATATTGATGCTTTTAATCATAGTGATAAAGCCAATAATTCCATTCATGGGTGTTCTAATTTCATGACTTAAATTGGTAAGAAATGCGGCAATCATTCTATTGCTCTCTTCTGCTTTATGCTTGGCATTGATCAATTCTTCTTCAATTTTTTTTAGTTTTCCGATATCAACTACAATGCCATCAAAAAGTAAATGTCCATCACTATTTTTATGAGGTATTGCTGTACTTTGAAAGAATTTTAAGATTCCATCTTGCGTTATAATTCTTCCCTCCAACATAAGCATTTCCATTCTATTAATGGCTTGTTTTTCCAATTCATTTTGAATCTTTATATCTTCAGGATGAACCAAGCCATATAAGGCATTAGAATCAGCATACAGTTCTTCGGGTTTAATTCCGATAAAATTATAAATGCTATCACTAACAAAAGTGAATTTTCTTGAAGAACCATCAGTACCAGTATCTACCTGAAAAATGAACCCATTTACTAAATTATTACTAATTTGTGACAGTTGATTCTCTTTTTTAATTAATTTTTTTTGAAATAAATGTTTTTGAGCATTGATAATGATTAGAATTACAAGAATTGTAACTAAAATAACCAAAAAGATAATGATTATAATAATTAAAGATCTATGTGTATTCCAAAGATTATTAGGTTCATTTATTATTATATGATCTTTTGGTAAATTTGACATTGAAATATTAAAACGGTCAATTTGATTATAATCAAATATATTACTGGATGGAGTCTCCATTAAAACTGGAATTTGTTGAGGTTTAACTCCATTTAATATTTTCAAAGCCATATCAGCAGCTCTAAATCCCTGGTCATAACCACGAATTATGATTCCTCCGACAATACCGGTATTAATTGAAAAATCCCAATTTGAATACACAGGAAATGGCGATATTTTTGCAATCAATTCAGTACTCTCTTGAGGTCTATTTTCATCATTAAGCAGTCCAAAAACGATGATGGCTGTTTCATTGGGTAATGCATTCAGTTTCTCTTTTAACTTAGATGAATTGATATCAACAAAATTGAATATCTTAATCTTAGATTGTTGAATTTCAATAAATTGCTCTGTTAATTGTAAGTATGTCTTAAAAGTTAGATCATTAGTTGAATTGATAAAAACGACGGACTCAATGTCCGGATGTATCGTTAGAACTAAATCAAAAATATGCTCAATGTTAATTTCTTCATTAATCCCGGTTACATTTTCAATACCTTCTAATACTTTAGGATTAAAATTGTTATATCCACAAAATACGATTGGAGTATTAGGAAAAAGTTCATCTTTATATCTTTTAATAAAATTAAAACTTGGATTATCAGAAGTAATTATGACATCGAATTTATTATTGACATATTTTGTTTTTATAATTTCTGCAATTTTATCAAAAGTATAGGTTTCAGAAAAAGACCTTTGATCAAGATGCTCGATATAAAACCTAGTTTCCACATTACTTTTAGCAAATCGATCAAAGATTCCTGCAAGAATATTACGACTCCATTCATAATTTACTTCATAAGAATCAATAATCAATACATGTTTAATATGATTTTCTTTATCATTTGAAGAAGTCGTTTCACCAAATAAAAATTCGGAAAAAAGTAACAGGAAGAAAATTGTTAAAATGCTTTTAGATCTGTTCATAAATTTTTATCACGAATTCAATTATAATCTTAGTTATAATTTGCTAGAAAAGTATATCTTCGTGCAAATATAAACCATTAACTTTTCTTTTTCGAAATTTTTTAATATAAAATGTTGAATGCATTTTGTCATAAAATGGTATTAAATGCATATTAAATATTTTTCAACTATTAATGTTAATAAACATTTAGATAATCAATGAAAATCTTAAAAATAATTATATAAATTAAGTCAAAAAGCACCACTTAAATGTTAAAATTATTAACATTTAAGTTCATAAATTGTTTTTGGTACTTATAAATTTTCAAAATACCCCAGCCAACAATACCAAATGAAATAATTAAAATAGGAATAATTCCTGGTATTTGTGACATAGTAATTTCATCGGATACTCCATTATTTTGCCTAGATAGATAATCAAAAAGGAGGCTTAAAGAATTATGCATAAAATGGGCTAAAATGGGTAAGAATAGTCTTCCACTCCAAATAGCCAGATATCCTAAATAAATACCTAATAAAAAACGTGGAATAAAACCATAAAATTGTAAGTGGATTGCACTAAAAATAAAAGCAGTTATGATAATTACAATATGCTTATTTTTTAAAATAGAAGATAAAAAATGTTGAATAGCCCCTCTGAAGAAAAATTCTTCAGCAATAGCCGGAACAACAGCCATTACTAAGAAATTCATCAATAAAGTCGTTAATCCTAAATCAGCCGTTAAATTTTTAATTGTTTGATTGTTAGAATCTTCCATCTCTTTCATCCAGGATTCAAAATGATGAAACGAAGAGGGTAGTCCCATTTTTTGATTCCAATCTCCAATAATTCCAATGATTGGAATTATAAAAACGGAAATAAGTATAATAATTAAAACTGTTTTTTGTTGATTTTTAATTTTGAATTGAGAAAGTAAAACTGGATTCCATTTTTGTGATTTTCCAAAATGATTGGTTTCAAAAAATAAATAAAAATAGCCAGGTAGAAAAAATGCACCTAAAGAACTTAATAAAAGGACCAATCTGATGGCATTTGGAGAACTATTTATTTGATTTACGCCCCATATTTGTTCTACCAAAAAGATACTCAATATATTGAACAAGGAAAAACCAAATACAACTAAAAGGAGTAAAAAGATCAGTTTAAAAGTGTTTGATTTTCCTTCAAAAAATGGAGTTGATTCCATATTATATTATTCCTTTAATATCCATTATGTTATTAATATTCTGATCAATACAATAATCTTCTAAACCTTTAATTAAAGTAGAAATAATAAGAGGATGTGTAAAGTTCGCAGTACCCACTTGTACAGCAGATGCTCCAACCATGATAAATTCAATGATATCTTCTACACAATAAATACCTCCCAATCCGATAACAGGGATTGAAACATTTTTACACACTTCATGAACCATTCTTAATGCCATAGGTTTGATAGCTGCACCTGATAAACCGGCATAGATATTATCAAAAACGGCTTTTCTTTTATGAATATCAATTGCCATTGCTTTAAAAGTATTCACTAAAGATAATGAATCAGCACCGGCTGCTTCACAAGCTTTGGCCATCTCTACAATATTTTCAGCATTTGGGGATAACTTCACCATTAAAGGTTTTTTAGAGGCTTTTTTTGCTAATAATACAGCTTCATAAGCAACTTCATTTTTAATCCCTAAGGCCATTCCACCCGTTTTTACATTGGGACAAGAGATATTTAATTCAATAAAATCAACAGAAGTACTATTTAATAATTCAATTCCTTCGATATAATCTTCAATCAAACTTCCCCCTAGATTTGCTATGACTACAGTGCCTAAGGATTCCATAAACGGTAGCTCATCACTAATAAATTTTCTAACACCGGGATTTTGTAGCCCAACACTATTCATCATTCCTGATGGTGTTTCCCATACTCTAATCCCTTTATTACCTTGTCGTGGCTCTAAAGTTAATCCTTTGGAACTGATTCCACCTAACATTCCTACAGAGTACAATTCATTATATTCTCTACCAAAGCCATAACATCCTGATGCCGCTATGATTGGATTTTTAAGAGTTATACCATTAATGGTTGTTGATAATCTATTCATCATTTAGCTTTTATTTTTTTAAAGAATATCATTTCCGAAAAATACAGGTCCATCTTTACAAGTCCTCACAGTACCATGGATTGTATCACAATTACATACCAGACAAGCACCAACCCCACAAGCCATGTGTTTTTCCATAGAAAGCCAGGAAGGTACATTTGCCTCCTTACATAAATCCCGGACTTTAAACATCATCACTTCGGGACCGCATGTAAATACTGCATCGTATTGTTCCGCATGAAAAATATCCGTTATATATCCTTTATAACCTTCATTTCCATGTTCTGATGATACAAAAAGATTATGAGATACATTCAAAAATTCCTCAAAACCAAATAATTCATCTCGATAACCTAAATAGATATCTACTGTATTTCCTAATGCTAATAATCGTTTAGCTGTTTCATATAGAGGAGGAATGCCAACACCACCACCCACTAATGCAATTTTTCCCTTCACTTTTTCAACCGGAAATCCATTCCCTAAAGGTCCGAGTAATTCAACTTCTGAACCTTTTTTCAAATGAGCCATTTTTTCAGTGCCTTTACCAATGGTTCTATACATAAAATATACAGCATCTGACTCCACATTATAAACACTAATAGGACGAAATAATGGGAGATGATCATCCCAACATTTTATCATAAAAAACTGTCCAGGAGAAATAATTTCGTTGTATTTAGCAACCTTTAAAACATAAATATCGGACCCAATTTTTTTATTATTAATTACTTTTAGCTTTGTATATTCCATTATTTGAGATATTTTTAATAGGTGCAAAAATACGAAATTTTTTGTATCTTTGCCGACTTAAAAATTTAGATAAATGGACAAGAATACGATTATTGGATTACTAATAATGTTAGCATTATTGATGGGTTTTAGTTTTTGGAACTCTTCAAATCAAAAGAAACAAAAAGAGCAACAAGCAACAGAAATAGTTGCTAAAGAGATAGCAAAAAAAGACTCCATTTTACCATCAACTTCAACAAATGCTAGTGCAACTCCAAATACGGTTGCCAGTGATTCTACTTCAAATCAAATGCCGGTTTTAAAAACCAATGAAGAAGTTTATTTTTACCATCCTCAAACAAATGATTCTATTGATTCTTACACTATTGAAACAAAAATAGCTAAATATTCTATTTCAAAAGTGGGTGGGTATCTTTCAACTATTGAATTTAATGATATTTACGCTTACACTCCAAAAGGAGAACCTAAAAAGAAATTAGTCCTTTTTGATGGTACTAATAATCAAATGAATATTGAATTGATGCTTAAAAATCAATCACGTGTTCTTACAAAAAATTGTTTTTTTACCTCTGAACAACCATCTCTGATAAAAGTATCTGACGGCAATACTCAAAAATTATCTTTAAAATTGTACCCATTAAACTCTTCTGATTCTACATCATCTTATGATCCAAATAGTTATGTGGAATATCTGTATACATTTACATCTAATGATTATAGAGTTGGTTTTGAGATTAGAATGGTAAATATGTCTAAATATATTTATCCGAATACACAAACATTTACGATACAATGGAAAGCTGATGCAAAATCTGTTGAAAAAAACTTCAAAACAGAAAAGACTTTAACATCTGTTTTTTATATGGATAATCTTTCTAAAGTAAGCAATTTGAACGAACAAAAATCTGAAAAGAAAGACTTTAC
Organism: Bacteroidales bacterium; assembly: GCA_035403245.1. Classification (GTDB taxonomy): domain Bacteria; phylum Bacteroidota; class Bacteroidia; order Bacteroidales; family WCHB1-69; genus UBA5429. The sequence continues at coordinate 11,276 of DAONEU010000027.1, forward strand.
TGC